>NZ_JBHUEO010000039.1:0-2485 GCF_042680885.1 Siminovitchia sediminis
TTTTGATTAAGCCCTCGATCGATTAGTATCCGTCAGCTCCATGTGTCACCACACGTCCACGCCGGACCTATCTACCTGATCGTCTTTCAGGGATCTTACTGGCTTGACGCCATGGGAAATCTCATCTTGAGGGGGGCTTCATGCTTAGATGCTTTCAGCACTTATCCCTGCCGCACGTAGCTACCCAGCTATGCCTTTGGCAAGACAACTGGTACACCAGCGGTGCGTCCATCCCGGTCCTCTCGTACTAAGGACAGCTCCTCTCAAATTTCCTCCGCCCGCGACGGATAGGGACCGAACTGTCTCACGACGTTCTGAACCCAGCTCGCGTACCGCTTTAATGGGCGAACAGCCCAACCCTTGGGACCGACTACAGCCCCAGGATGCGATGAGCCGACATCGAGGTGCCAAACCTCCCCGTCGATGTGAACTCTTGGGGGAGATAAGCCTGTTATCCCCGGGGTAGCTTTTATCCGTTGAGCGATGGCCCTTCCATGCGGTACCACCGGATCACTAAGCCCGTCTTTCGACCCTGCCCGACTTGTAAGTCTCGCAGTCAAGCTCCCTTCTGCCTTTGCACTCTGCGAATGATTTCCAACCATTCTGAGGGAACCTTTGGGCGCCTCCGTTACTCTTTAGGAGGCGACCGCCCCAGTCAAACTGCCTGCCTGACACTGTCTCCCACCCGGATCACGGGTGCGGGTTAGACGGTCCATACAGCAAGGGTAGTATCCCACCAGTGCCTCCACCGAAGCTGGCGCTCCGGGTTCCAAGGCTCCTACCTATCCTGTACAAGCTGCACAGACAGTCAATATCAGGGTGCAGTAAAGCTCCACGGGGTCTTTCCGTCCTGTCGCGGGTAATGCGCATCTTCACGCATAGTATAATTTCACCGAGTCTCTCGTTGAGACAGTGCCCAGATCGTTGCGCCTTTCGTGCGGGTCGGAACTTACCCGACAAGGAATTTCGCTACCTTAGGACCGTTATAGTTACGGCCGCCGTTTACTGGGGCTTCAATTCGCACCTTCGCTTGCGCTAAGCGCTCCTCTTAACCTTCCAGCACCGGGCAGGCGTCAGCCCCTATACTTCGCCTTGCGGCTTCGCAGAGACCTGTGTTTTTGCTAAACAGTCGCCTGGGCCTATTCACTGCGGCTCCTCAGGGCTTTCACCCCAAAGAGCACCCCTTCTCCCGAAGTTACGGGGTCATTTTGCCGAGTTCCTTAACGAGAGTTCTCTCGATCACCTTAGGATTCTCTCCTCGCCTACCTGTGTCGGTTTGCGGTACGGGCGCCTGTTTCCTCGCTAGAGGCTTTTCTCGGCAGTGTGGAATCAGGAACTTCGGTACTTTATTTCCCTCGCCGTCACAGCTCAGCCTCACGGCAAACGGATTTGCCTGTTTGCCGGCCTAACTGCTTGGACGCACATCCAATCGTGCGCTTGCCCTATCCTCCTGCGTCCCCCCTTCACTCAAACGGAAACGAGGCGGTACAGGAATTTCAACCTGTTATCCATCGCCTACGCCTTTCGGCCTCGGCTTAGGTCCCGACTAACCCTGAGCGGACGAGCCTTCCTCAGGAAACCTTAGGCATTCGGTGGACGGGATTCTCACCCGTCTTTCGCTACTCATACCGGCATTCTCACTTCCAAGCGCTCCACCATCCCTTTCAGGATGACTTCACTGCACTTGGAACGCTCTCCTACCATTGCCAAAGCAATCCGCAGCTTCGGTGATACGTTTAGCCCCGGTACATTTTCGGCGCAGAGTCACTCGACCAGTGAGCTATTACGCACTCTTTGAATGGTGGCTGCTTCTAAGCCAACATCCTGGTTGTCTAAGCAACTCCACATCCTTTTCCACTTAACGTATACTTGGGGACCTTAGCTGGCGGTCTGGGTTGTTTCCCTCTCGACTACGGATCTTATCACTCGCAGTCTGACTCCCAAGCATGAGTATCCGGCATTCGGAGTTTGTCTGAATTCGGTAACCCGATGAGGGCCCCTAGTCCAAACAGTGCTCTACCTCCGGTACTCTTCACTTGAGGCTAGCCCTAAAGCTATTTCGGAGAGAACCAGCTATCTCCAGGTTCGATTGGAATTTCACCGCTACCCACACCTCATCCCCGCATTTTTCAACATACGTGGGTTCGGGCCTCCAGTCAGTGTTACCTGACCTTCACCCTGGACATGGGTAGATCACCTGGTTTCGGGTCTGCGACCTCATACTCATCTCGCCCTGTTCAGACTCGCTTTCGCTGCGGCTCCGCCTCTTCAGCTTAACCTTGCATGAAATCGCAACTCGCCGGTTCATTCTACAAAAGGCACGCCATCACACTTATTGTGCTCTGACTACTTGTAGGCACACGGTTTCAGGTTCTCTTTCACTCCCCTCCCGGGGTGCTTTTCACCTTTCCCTCACGGTACTGGTTCACTATCGGTCACTAGGGAGTATTTAGCCTTGGGAGATGGTCCTCCCGGATTCCGACGG
>NZ_JBHUEO010000040.1:0-8544 GCF_042680885.1 Siminovitchia sediminis
CTGAAAGTGGCGGGCATCCGCCAGCTGCTTTTAGGAAAAAAGCCCACAAATGCAAAATCAGGAGGAGAAAAACGATTCGGTTTTCTCCTCCTGATTTATTTTAGGGGCTATTTAGACAGCCCCTGTTTCATATTTTTCCGCCATTCAGGAGATGCGGTTATCCATTTGATTGCTTGGACTTAATTTTCCCCGTCCATTGTTTAAAGCCGCCTTGCAAATGATAAAGCTGCCGGTATCCCTTCCGATACAGCTGTTGGGCGGCTCTGCCGCTTCTTAATCCACTTTGGCAATATAAATACACAGGTTTATCTTTCCTGATTTCCTTCATTCTCATTTTAAATTGAGACATGGGAATATTGCGTGCGCCAAGTATATGGCCGCCGTCATATTCTTTTTGTTCCCGGACATCGATCAGCTGCGCTTTTCGGTATCCTGCCCGAAACTCATCCTGGGTCAACGTGGTTAATATCTTTTTTTGCCGAAAATAATTATACAGGGAAAACGCGGCCACAATCCCTAAAATGATTAATAATGTATAAAGCACTCCCACTGTAATAAAGCCCCTTTCTACTAAATACCCTATCTTCTATTATATTCCTGACTGATGAATGAATCAAAGGTTTTATGAGGATGCCGTCTGCGAAAAAAGAGAAGTATATGGAGCAAAGTATAAAAGACTGTATCTTTAAACTGTCAATCAAAGAAAAAGTCTAAAATTGTTGAAAAAAGTTGGTTTCACCTATTATTCCCTATAATCTCTAATTGTTTCTTCCATTTCCTCTCTTTTTTTGATTTGACAAACTATAATCATTTATTTCTGAAAACACAATATATAGTGTAGATATTTTGAATAAAAATCAATATATTGTGTTTAATGATTGATTTTATGGATATATATATGGTAACTTATCAATGACAGATATACATACACTTATCAGTGCAATTGAAATTGTTTTTAATAAAGGAGTTGGCAAAATGTCTGTTGCATACACTAAGAGACCGAGCTTAAACATAGAAAGGCTCAACCAGGATATTCAATTGTTCGATCCTGTACATCCGATTACCCCTGATATGAAAATTACTCAAAAAGGCGTTTCCCGCCTCGTTATGATCGACCGATATGCTTTTAAAGACACAGAAAAAATTACTCTTTCTCCTGGAGACTTTGTCGTTTTAACGATCAAGGAGGATCCGAAATTTCCTGCTAGAGGGCTCGGATATATTCAATCCATTGATTGGGAAGAAAAAACGGCTGAAGTCATTGTAGAACCGGAATTTCAATCAGCACTTGAAGATGAACAGGAAAGGGAAACAGGCGTTATCCTAAGGCCTCTTGACATTATTGAAAAACCGCTTGAAGTATTTTATGAGCAAATTGCGAAAAGAAATGCGACAGGACTGGCGTCTGTTGAGAAAACAAAAGAAAAAAGGCAGGAATGGTTTCAAAAATTCTATGAAGAGCTTGTGAATTTACACTTTGTTCCAGCTGGCAGGGTGTTGTACGGCGCTGGTGCAGGAACAGATGTAACCTATTTTAACTGCTATGTTATGCCTTTTGTACCGGATTCAAGGGAAGGGATATCGGAACATAGGAAGCAAGTGATGGAAATCATGAGCCGCGGCGGAGGCGTCGGCACCAATGGCTCTACATTAAGGCCACGCAACACGCTTGCCAGAGGAGTAAATGGCAAATCGTCAGGATCCGTTTCCTGGCTTGATGATATTGCCAAGCTTACACACCTGGTGGAGCAAGGAGGTTCCCGCCGGGGAGCCCAGATGATTATGCTTGCCTCCTGGCATCCGGATATTGTGGAATTTATCATTTCAAAAATGCAAAATCCCCGAATCTTGCGCTTCCTGATAGAAAATACAAATGATCCGGTAATCAAAAAGCATGCAAAAGATAAGCTCAAATTTACTCCTTTAACCAAAGAGGAAGAAGCGATGTATCAAGGAGTGCTGAACTATAAAAACATTCCAGGATTTGGCGGCTTCAGCGAGGAAATATTCCGTTCCGCTGAAGAAAAGTTAAGAGAAGGCGGGACATATTCTGTCCATAACCCTGAATTTTTAACAGGAGCCAACATTTCTGTCTGTATCACCAAAGAATTTATGGAAGCTGTTGAAAATGACGATGATTATGAACTTTGCTTCCCGGATGTTGAAAATTACAATGAAGAAGAAATGAAAATCTATAATGAGAAATGGCATGAAGTCGGAGATGTACGCGAATGGAAAAAACTTGGCCACAAAGTAAGGACATATAGAAAAATTAAAGCCAAAGAACTCTGGAACTTGATTAATATCTGTGCTACTTACTCTGCAGAGCCAGGAATATTCTTTATTGATAATGCCAATGAGATGACAAATGCAAAAGCATACGGACAAAAAGTCGTGGCTACCAACCCATGCGGTGAACAGCCTTTGGCACCATACTCTGTTTGTAATCTTGCAGCGGTAAATCTTTCTCAGATGGCTGACCGTAAAAATAAGACGGTTGATTTTGAAAAATTAGAGCAAACCGTCAGAACCGGTGTCAGAATGCAGGATAATGTCATCGATGCCACCCCATATTTTCTTGAAGAAAATAAAAGACAGGCACTGGGAGAAAGACGTGTCGGACTTGGGGTGATGGGGCTGGCTGACTTGCTGATCTACTGTGAAAAAGAATACGGCTCTCCCGAAGGAAATGAGCTTGTAGATCAAGTGTTTGAAGTGATCGCCACAACAGCTTATCGGGAATCCATTGAACTTGCAAAAGAGAAAGGAAGCTTCCCATTCCTGGAGGGAGAAACGGAAGAAGAAACAGCCAAGCTTCGTGAAGCTTTCACTAAGACAGGCTATATGCAAAAAATGCCCAAAGATATTCATGAAGGGATTAAGAAATATGGAATCCGCAACTCACACCTGCTCACTGTGGCGCCTACCGGCTCTACAGGGACAATGATCGGATGTTCGACAGGGCTTGAGCCATACTTCTCCTTTACGTATTATCGCAGCGGACGTCTTGGTAAATTTATTGAAGTCAAAGCTGATATCGTTCAAGATTATTTGAAGGAACATCCAAATGCGGAGGAAAATAATTTACCGCACTGGTTTGTAACAGCTATGGAACTGAATCCAGAGGCTCATGCGGATGTACAATGTGTCATTCAACGCTGGATCGACAGTTCTATCTCCAAAACAGTCAATGCCCCAAAAGGGTATTCTGTTGAACAAGTAGAGAAAGTATATGAGCGCTTGTATAAAGGCGGGGCAAAAGGCGGTACGGTCTATGTGGACGGCAGCCGTGACTCACAAGTTCTCACCCTAAAAGCAGAAGAAAATACTTTTGAGGAAGAAAAAATAGAAAAACAGCCTGAACGTCCTGTCGTCCTTGTTGATACCATTCAGGATTTACGGTCCACAAGTGTGACAATCGGGTCAGAGATCGGAAATACATGCCCGGTCTGCCGAAAAGGTGAAGTAAAAGAAATCGGCGGCTGTAATACTTGTGATAACTGCAACGCTCAATTAAAATGCGGTATTTAAAAAGCCGGCCTCCAGGCCGGTTTTTTTCGCCGTTTATCGAGAAAAGCGGTATCAAAAAACAATGGATATCAATATTGTCCAATTAAAATTTAGTCAAAAATGTTCCTAAACAAATCCCTTCTGTAATATCCATATAGAGACAACAGGAAGAAGGGCGGCAGAAAAAATGAATGTTGACGGTGTTTTCTCTGGAGGAGGGATCAAGGGAATTGCATTAATTGGGGCCTATGAAGTGCTGGAAGATAGGGGTTTTACTTTTAAAAGGCTGGCGGGTACGAGTGCAGGAGCTATTATTGCTGCGTTTATTGCTGCGGGATATACCAGTAAAGAAATTGCGGATATGATGAGAGATATGGATTTAAATAAACTTTTAGATCGGCGAAGAACTTTGCTGCCATTTCATTTGGCCAAGTGGTTACTGCTGTATTACAAAATGGGGTTGTACCGTGGGGATTTGCTTGAAGAATGGATTAAAAATAAGTTGGCCGACAAAGGCGTACATACCTTTAAAGATCTGCCGCCGGATACATTAAAGGTCATAGCAAGCGATTTGTCGACGGGAAATATTCTCGTGTTACCGGATGACCTGGAGCACTACGGCATACCAAAAGAAATTTTTCCGGTATCCCGTGCCATCCGGATGAGCTGCAGCATCCCTTATTTTTTTGAACCGATCAAACTTCGGTCATTAAGCGGTACAAACATCGTGGTTGATGGAGGAATTTTGAGTAATTTCCCTATTTGGCTCTTTCAAAAGGATGAACAAAAGCAATTGAGACCAGTGATCGGCATCAAGTTGAGCAACCGGGTAGAACAGCATGGAAAACAGACCATTAATAACGGTCTTCAGTTGTTTGAATCATTGTTCCATACGATGAAAGATGCTCATGATGCCAGGTATATTTCCAGGAAACATGAAAAAAATATCATATTTATTCCAACAGAAGAAACCTTTGCGGCGGAATTTTCCATTAATGAGCAAAAAAAAGAAGCCCTCTTAGAGAAAGGACGGGTAAGGGCTCAGCAATTTTTGCAATCTTGGACTTATTAAATGAAAGAAGCACCTAGACAGACTGTCTAAAAAATAGCTCTGTCTTTTTTCTTGCCTTTTTTCCCCTCAATTACTGTCAAGTGGGCAGTGGACCGTCTGCGAAGCGGGCGATTGCGGAATAAATTGCTGGATGGTGCTGCAGACTTTTTTCTTTTCGCTCGCATCTTGGATTGTTTCGCAGCTTTGGCAAAGGCATTTTTTTCTCTGCCGCCAGGCGTCCTATTTGTCCAAATCCGGTAGATAACAAATATAGCTGCAATGACACCAGCCATGAACAGAATTTGTTTAAACAACCCACCTGGATTATTGATTAAATAGGACCCTAATCCGATTACTGCAAATATAAAAATTCCGCTTATGATCCAATTCCATGCTTTCAAGAACGCCACCTCCTCGGGAATAATGGTTATCTTTCCCAAAAAGAATATCCTTTATACATCATTAGATATAAGATTTGGCAAATATCATTCTCACTATTGTCTTTCCACCTGCGCCCTCCGTTTAAACGATAAATCACTGCTATTGTCCCACACATGAAGAAAATATCTATTTCAAGAGAATGGTACCCTGGCTTGGGATGGCCAGGGTCCAATTAAAAAAATATCAAATCAGTAAGTCGCTGCGTGAACAAGTATGCTTACGTCCTTTGTTGAGTGTCTAACTCTATTTTACTAAAAAAATGAAAATATAACCAGTTATAAAAGCCTTATGAAACAAATTAGACATAAAGGGCATGAAAACAATTTAAGCATATAGGACATGCTAGTCATGAGGTGGTTTGAATGGAAGAGAAGAATTATTATGCTATGCCGCTTATTACGATGGCTGCCGTAACAGGATTTGTTGCAGGGGTAATCGGAAGCTTGATGGGTTATCTTGTGTATTACCTGAATTTTACTGAAATCAGTCCCGGCATAATACTTGCTCCCTGGAAGGGGGATTGGAAACATGGCTGGCCGGGCATCCTTCTGGCAGTCGCCATATATGGACTCGTCTCCATCCTGCCTGCGCTGATTTATTATGGAACGCTAAAGAAAAGAAAATCTTTCTGGTGGGGTATTTTTTACGGAGTATTAATATTTTTACTTGTTTTTCTTGTGATTTATCCATTGTTTCCTGAAACGAAGTCATTATTAGCATATGATTTTAATACCATATTGACTGGGATATGTACCTTTATTTTATATGGTGTTTTTATTGGATACTCGATTTCTTACGAATATGAAGAATTTCTTTATTTACAGGAAGTGGATCCTAAACGATAGGTATGGAATTTATTCATGTATTTTCCAATTCTTTTATGTTACACTGTTTATGCTGAAGGGGTCATTCTTTCATTGGACCTTGGAAGGAAGGCAAAGCTAATCATGCGGGAGAGAATAAAAAATGGATAAAATCGGAAAAATTCGTAAGGCTTTTATGAATTTTGATATTGATGGAATGCTCATTACAAGTCCATATAACCGCAGGTATACAACAAACTTTACAGGTACGGCGGGAGCAGCTCTTATCACCCATGATGCTGCTTATTTTATTACTGATTTCAGATATACGGAGCAGGCGGAAGCGCAGGCGCATGGATTTGAAGTGATCAGGTACGGCAAATCATTGATCAAAGAAATTGCGGATCAAGCCAAACAGCATAACATTGAAAAGCTTGGATTTGAACAGGATCACGTGACTTTTTCTGAATGGTTAAAATATAAAGAAGAAGTTCAGGCCGAATTGATCCCGGTATCGGGCCTTATTGAAGAACTTCGGATGGTCAAGACAGAAAATGAGGTTGCTTTATTAAAAGAAGCAGCCGATATTGCTGATGCAGCATTTAAACATATTCTGGATTATTTAAAACCGGGAGCGGCGGAAATTGAGATTGCCAATGAACTTGAGTTTTTTATGCGAAAATGCGGCGCCACATCATCCTCTTTTGACATTATTGTAGCTTCAGGGTGGAGATCTGCTTTACCGCATGGGGTAGCCAGTGACAAAAAAATTGAACATGGAGATTTTGTTACACTGGATTATGGTGCTTTGCACAAAGGATATGTATCCGACATCACACGGACAGTATCTGTTGGTAAGCCATCCAGTCAATTGCAGGAGATCTACCATATTGTCCTGGAAGCACAAATGAAAGCCGTTGAGGAAATCGGGCCCGGAATGACAGGTGTTGAGGCAGATGCCATCGCAAGAGATCTGATCACCGAACGAGGATACGGTCAATATTTCGGGCATTCCCTCGGTCATGGGATTGGACTTGAAGTACACGAAGGACCGGGACTTTCTCCGAGATCCGATGAAAAGCTGGTACCGGGGATGCTGGTAACTGTTGAGCCGGGTATTTATTTGCCAAAAATAGGCGGTGTCCGGATTGAAGATGATATTTTGATCACCGAAACGGGTAATGAAAGATTGACACATTCCACAAAAGAGTTACTTATTTTATAATTGCAGCGGGAGGCAAGGAAATGATTTCAGTTAATGACTTTAAGACAGGATTAACGATTGAAGTGGACGGCGGGATATGGCGTGTTCTTGAATTTCAGCACGTAAAGCCTGGGAAAGGGGCTGCCTTTGTACGATCCAAACTTAGAAATCTGCGTACAGGTGCAATTTCCGAGAAAACATTTCGGGCTGGAGAAAAGGTAAACAGAGCACAAATTGACAATAAATCCATGCAGTATTTGTATTCAAGCGGAGATACACATGTATTCATGGATCAGCAGACCTATGAACAAATCGAATTGTCCTCATCACAAATTGAATATGAATTAAATTTCCTGCTTGAGAATATGGAAGTGCATGTAATCATGTATAATGGAGAAACGCTCGGTGTAGAGCTGCCGAATACAGTAAACCTGAAAGTGACCGAAACGGAACCCGGAATTAAGGGAGATACGGCTTCAGGAGGTTCCAAACCTGCAACAATGGAAACAGGACTCGTAGTACAGGTTCCGTTCTTTGTTAACGAAGGGGATACTTTGGTGATCAATACTTCTGACGGTTCCTATGTTTCAAGAGCTCAATAGAGGACCAATTCTGCCGCGGGGGATCCCGCGGTTTTTGATGCCATAAAAGGTGGGAAGACATTTGAGAGAACTGTTCGCCGAGAGAAAAAGACCATACATATGTACACCTTTAACGGGTAAAAACGAAAATGAAATTTTAAAAGAATTGGATGTGGTCCTGCCTGAGGGACCTGATCTGATTGAGTGGAGAGCAGACTTCTTTCAGGAGCTGCATGACCACACGGCTGTCCTATCCGCACTTCATAAAATTTCAGCAAAAAGCAGCCTGCCGGTATTGTTTACCATCCGATCCACCCGTGAAGGGGGGGAGCCCATTTCCCTGACAGAGGAACAAAAGGTTGCGTTGATTGGTGAAGTTTGTAAAAGAGATGCAGTTCAAGCAATTGATTATGAAATAGAGAGCAGTCCGGCCTATATACGGCAATTGAGACATATATCTTCGTTATATCATAAAAAATTGATACTCTCTTATCATAATTTTGAATGCATGCCGCCTGAAGAAACTTTGCTGAAAAAGCTTTACCTTGCAGAATTTTATGGGGCCGATGTTGCCAAAGCTGCTGTTATGCCATCTACAAGGGATGATGTACTAAGCCTATTGGACATTACGAATAAAGCAGATAAAGAATTAAACATCCCTCTGATCACGATGGCCATGGGAAACCTTGGAGTAGTCAGCAGAATCATCGGCTGGACATACGGATCGATCCTTACGTTTGGATCAGGTGTACAAACTTCTGCACCTGGCCAGGTACAGATTGGAAAACTGAAAAAAATGATCGAGATGATCGATGAAGAAATGAATAGATAAAAAAGGGGCTGTCTAAATAGCCCCTAAAATAAATCAGGAGGAGAAAACCGAATCGTTTTTCTCCTCCTGATTTTGCATTTGTGGGCTTTTTTCCTAAAAGCAGCTGGCGGATGCCCGCCACT
>NZ_JBHUEO010000041.1:0-25555 GCF_042680885.1 Siminovitchia sediminis
TTCCCTTCGCCCTTGTTATTCACAACCTAAACCATTGGCGTGTTTGTCAAGGGCGATTGCGTGAGTTAACCACCCAACCACTGATAGAAATCTAGTGAGTTTTCATAGAACTTTTGACATTACCCAGTATTTTGACAATAGAACTTCCAATTGGTTAAAATTATACACATAATTCTAAAAATTGATTTTAACAATATGTTAAAGATTATTCGCATATTTTTAACGCGGAGGGATCATACCAGTTGAATAACCACTTTGAATTGTCTGTTCGCGATATTTTGGAACGAGATACCTTTAAGAATGTAAAAGTGATTTCAGGTAAGATGGGATTAACAAATCCTGTAAAATGGACTCACATTATAGAAAGCGAGAAATTCATTGACTATCTTAACGGCGGCGAATTAATTTTGACAACTGGAATAGGTCTCGATTCCGAACCTTATGCTAACATTTCATTTGTTAAGCAGCTGATGGAAAAAAAAGTGGCTGCTATATGCATTGAGCTTGGAAATACGTTTAGAGACATTTCCCCAGAAATCATAAAATTGTCCAATGAAAAGAAAATACCCATTATTATTTTCCCTACTATTGTAAAGTTTGTTGATATCACACAGGACATACACAGATTAATGGTTAATAATCATTACCAGATACTAAATAGCCTGTATACTCTCTCAAAGAAGTTTAATTCCCTGTCTCTATTACCAAATGGGATACTAAAAATTCTGGAAGAATTACATAATTATTTTAAGGCTCCTGCTTTTTATATTCAGCCCGAAAGTTCTTCTATCTACTATCCACCGCATGCCAAAGAGATTGAGAAAGAATTGATAGAATATATCCATGAATATGACTTAGGAGATCATTCTTTTCAAATGAATGGCAAGAATTTTATTTGCTCTATGGTTGAAAATACCGGCCGAATACCAGGTTATTTAATTCTGCAAATAAACCAGGAAGGAAACTCAGACTTTTTACATACTGTTCTGGACCATGCGGGTTTAGCAGTTTCACAAATTATATTAAGACACGAAATTGCCGAGGAAAGAAAGCAGTATACTGAGGTCGAAGTAGTGCAAGAAATGCTGAACGGCCGCTTTCATGACCATCATAAACTTGATTCCTTACTGCCTTTTGCTTATAAAAGTTCCATTTCCAGAGTAATTGTATTCATTATGAACGAAGTACACGACGAACATTGGAAACAATGGAATGAAACAAAATTAAGAATTACTCTGATCATCAGGAGACTTTTTAAAAGGAATAACCTGTTTCCCTTAATATCAGTTAGAGAAAATGAAATAAGTATCGTTTCTTTTATGATCTTAAGCAACAATGCTGAGAATGCCAAGGTCAGGTATATGGAGACTTTAAAGCTCATTACCGAAGACGGTGAACTAAAAAAGTTATTTAAGGATCATTACGATGTGGGGATAGGTAAGCACTATAGAAATGTATCAGAAATATCTCAATCGTATATCGAAGCCAAGCGTGTCATTGAATTAAGGCAGTCTAATATCACCCATGTTTTATTTTACGAAGACGTCGGGATATACGATATGCTATTTCAAATTCACAATAAACAATATTTAGAAACCTTTATCCAAACCCATTTAGGAGGATTATTACAGTTAGAGCCTGCTGCCAGAGAAGAGCTTTTAACTACATTAGAGGTATTCCTTGATTATAACGGCTCTTATAAAGAAGCATCCCAAAAGCTATTTGTTGTACGTCAAACACTCTATCACCGGATTAACAAGCTGCAGGACCTTTTAGGTAAAGATTTTATGTCCTACCCAAATAGATTACCATTGGAGTTTGCGATTAAAGCATATAGATTCATATCAAAATAATGGTTTTCTCTTTCCAAATACTTTTTTCAAAAATTATAAGGATTAAAAAATGACCCTTTACAAGGGTCATTTCCAATTCAAGTTTCTTCTATTTTTCTTGTATATTACTCAGGAATTTCATATTTGAGTCCCTATCTCGATTGAAACCGGACCCCTCGTCATCTCCGTCAGTACAGAGTTAACCGCAAAGATCTTCGCATTGACCTCCGGGATGCCAAAGCCGGCCAATCTTTTCGAATGCATATCCAGATATTTTTCAGCGGATGCTCTTGTTTCAAACAGGTAGATTCCTCCGGCTTCGCCTGCTTCCGGATCTTCCGTCCAGATTTTCCATAGGAAGCCCTCTTCCTCATTGATGCTTTTGGCCAAATCAGAAAAAGCTGCAGCCATTTCATCTCCAAATGGGCCATCCATTTTAAAATCGACTTGCAATACGTATGCCATTGTGATCCTCCTTTTTATTGGGCATGAATATAGGCTTCTCCGAGAATGTCCTTTATTTCATAACTTCCCGCTGGAAGTTCTTTTTCAACAAATGCTCTGATATCCTGCTTCTCCACATCATACATCACTTCAATTTCTTTGGAGAATAAAAGCTTTTCTTTGGCGATTAAATCAGAAAGAGTTGGCTGCTCCTTTGGTTTCAGTTCTTCTGTATCCAGAATGCGTTTAAGCCCATCCACATAATATTCGAAGGGACGACCGCCGACAATTCTGACTCCTTTGTTATCCTCATTGACCATGATAATGGTTGGAAATCCTCTGGCACCAAGAGTCCTGGTAAGGGCAAAGTCTTCATGCAGCAATTGCTCCCCGCTTTCCTTTTGCGCTTCATCTACAATTACTTTTCCATCCAGCCCCATTTGGTTAATAATCTCTTCTAAAACAGAAGTTTCCCCAATATTTTGATTGAATACGAAAAGAGCTTCTCTGGAGCGGCGTAAGTATTCGTAGGCCACTGCATTTCCATGATGTTTTTGGACCACTTTAAAAACACGGGAAGGGGGAAAAGATGATTGAACCGGGTTATCGATCATGAGTGAGCCGTCTATAGGCATCCGGAAATGCTCTCCCACTTCCCTCCAGTGGCCGGCCACATCTGCAGGACCATGTATTCCATTGCCCGGATCTACAGGACCGTCCCCCCATTTCTCCAACAGTCCGCCCATCACCGTATGAAAACTAAAGTAGTGTCCATACTGCTCTTTAAACCGGCGAAGTACAGGTTCAATTGCCCAGCAGTGAGAACAAATGGGATCCGTTACATAATAAAGGTCAATCGTTTTTGTCGGCTGATTAAAATCAATGATTCCAAATTCTTTTTCGCCAGCTACACCGCAAATACCTGTTTCCATATCACACATCACACTGTTCTGTTTGTTTGCCATTTGATTTTTGCCTCCTTTAGATATTCCCTCTTTAATAGAAATCGATATAAAAGTTTTCTTCAATTAATCTCTAATGGTTTTTAATGCCGTTGACCAATCAACAACCTCATCCAACATTTTTTGAACGGTTTCTTGATCGAATGGTGCCGGCTTAAAAGTTCTCATTTCTTCAAAATCTGTAAAAAAACTGAGCGCTGGCTGTGTTCCTACTGTTGCCACTTTCGGCACGGTCAGGATCAGACGCAAATTGTTCGCCGCTGTCACTCCAAGGGATGACCCATAGCTGACAATCCCAGCCGCTTTGTTATTCCACTCAACGTACAGATAATCGATAGCATCTTTTAAACCGGACGTAATTCCTTTGTTATATTCAGGTGTGACAAAGACAAATCCGTCAAGCTCACTAATTTTTTCGGACCAGACTCGAGCTTCCGGAGTTTGATAATTTTGCGACATGATAGCCGGTATAGATTCGTTATATCTTGGCAGTTGATAATCCTTGATATCCACCAATTCAAATTGTGCATCCGTTCTTTGATCCGCGATAGATTTCACCCATTCAGCAACTTGTATATTCACTCTCGAATCTCTTGTGCTCCCTGTAATAATTCCAATTTTAGTCATTATGATTCCTCCCCTGATGTGTTTTTTTATTTAGTAGTTCTGCTCGCTTCAAGAGCCTCGTATTTGCTTTACAACTCTATCTTAGTGAATAATGAAAATGACCAACACCAATAATTATTTGGATTTGTTGCTTATCCAACACATCAGAGAAACTGTCTAAAAAGTAGGGAGGGAGCGTGGACATGACACAAACAAAGACAGATCCAAGAATACTGCGTACTCGCAAATTAATTATGGATTCATTTATAGAGCTTTCCGGCAAAAAAGAGTTCAAGGATATTACCGTAAAAGATATTACAACAGAGGCGATGATCAACCGGGCTACATTCTATTATCATTTTGAAGATATCTATGACTTGCTCGAGAAAGTCTTATCCGAGGTGTTATTCATCAATTTGAACGGCAATGACTTTGAGGATAAGTCACTCAATGAAGAAACCATGATGGAGTTGTTTAAAGCCATCACGAACTTTCAAACATCATTGTCAAACCGCTGCCACAGAGGGTACGAGGATACGATTGCCCGCATTATTAGAGATCAGCTTGAAATTATTTTCTATAACATGCTTCTAAGGCAGTACGGCCCAGAGGAGAATGAAGGGCTGAAGATTTCTGCAGTCATGCTCAGCTGGGGACTGTATGGGGCTTCCGTGGAATGGCGCAGGGAGAGCAATCAGCTATCGCCGGAAGAATTTATAAAAAGAGCTGTTCCTTATGTGCTTGCAGGGGTCAATACGACCCCACCCCAGACATAAAGAAAGACAGCCATTCACAGAGACGACCGTGCTTATTATTAGCAAGGTCGTTTCCACTTGTTAAAATAGGAAAAATTCCGAGCGTGCCCTGGAAAATGACCGTTGGACGAAGTTATTTATGCCGAACCGAACGAATAATAAAGAAAAGCATCGGCAGAAAAGTAAGTGCCAAAAAGACCAGCATAAACCAAGCTCCGAGAGATTCCGCTTTTCCGAGTCCAACCTGAATCGTTCTCCAGCTAAGAAAAGCAAAAATAATAATCATAATGTTTTTAAGGACATTCAGCATCATCCTCGAGTTTTTATATTGAAATTCAATATTGTTTTCATTGAGATTTATATAATTATGCCACTCCGGATGTTTTTCAATAAAACTCAAAAAAACAGTCAGGAAGCCGGCAATCACCGGCAGGATGATCAGCTCCATTTTCGATCCCATCCGGGTGATATTCCCTGCTCCGTCATAGTGGCCGGGTACTTGAGCAGGCAGGTCATTCCAGATCACAATCATGTAAATAATCCATCCGGTGAATACAATAAAGCCCACCCCATCAAACACTTTTTCAAACACAGTCTTTGGAATGTCTACTTTGGGTTTGTTATAACTTTGCATCAGCAACACCTCTCTGCCACTCATACGGCCGAGAGGGGGAAGAGTTTCACTTTTTTAAGAATCCATTCCGATATATCCAGGAAAAAAAGAAACATTCCTTATAGCCAGGAAACCCCCTTTTACTAGATATAATCGGATCACATACCCATACCTCAATTAGAAAATCATGTGAAATGCCTGCATCCCAAAATAGATTCCAAATCCAATGAGAGATAATCCAGAAATCACAGAGATCATGACAAGGATCCTGTCCGACAACAATCTTCTAAAACTGGTGGCCACTCCTGCCATTGCAATGTCCCAGATCAGCAGGCCGGAAAATATTGCAAAGCTGTAAAGGAGTACAGTGGACAGCTCATTTTCATTCACTGTTTTAGCAAGGACCGACCCATATATGCCAAGCCAGAAAAGGATGGTTAACGGATTCGTGATGGACATTAAAAATCCCGACATAAACGACTTGATCGGCGATTCATCTGCTCTGCTTCTGGCAGACGCCAATTTGCCTGCATTCCATATACTTTCTATGCCGGTATAAACCAAAACAAAAAAACCAAAAGACCAGAGAAACGTTTTTTACAAAAGGGATCTCCAATATATGCACCATTCCGAAGAAAACCGCCGCCATGTATACAGCATCTGCAGTAACCGCTCCCAAACCTACGAGCCACGCGTGAAAAAAACCGCTCTTAATCCCCTTATCCAGCTGAGCAGCATTTACAGGACCGATTGGCGCTGCCAGCGACAATCCGAGAAACACATACCCTAAAAAAGCACCCATCTACACAGCCCCTCGTTTTCTTTGGTTTGTACCCATACTATTCGTTAAGGACAAGTTATACGACATGTATTTTTAGATGAACGCTTGTTAGAAAAAGTATAAATCAAGGCTTCCGGCACATAATAAAACCTTAGGAGGAGGGCTGCTCGAATGACCGTTTATGTGTATCAAACCTTTCAAATCAAGCAGGAAAACTTTAAAGAAGGAATGAAAAACCTGCACCACATGAAAAACTATCGGAATAAACATTACAACCACATGGTGGAACTGTTAACCCCGTTAACGGGACAGGATCATACATATGCTCTTTTGGCGAAATACCAAGGGCTTGCAGAGATGGAATTGCAAAACAAGAAAATGTTTGATGATGAAAAATATGTAGAGCTGGTAGGGAACTTTTTTCTAAAGCATATTGTTCAAGGCAGCATGTCCACACAGTTTTATCGTGTGACCGAGGAAGACAAGAGCAAAAATGAAGAGGAAGATGATGAATAACCCTTACCCATTTAAATATAGGAAAGCGAGGAATGCCTAGTGGAAATACCGCCGCACGCGGGCAGCGGAGGGGGTAAAAAAAGCGGAAAACTGTCTTGGTGGCAGCTGTCCCTCATTGGTGTCGGATGTATTATTGGGACAGGATATTTTCTGGGTTCAGGCATTGGCATTAAGATGACCGGACCTTCCATCATCCTCTCCTTTCTTTTGGCAGGATTGGGAACCTATATTGTGGCAGAAGCTCTAGCCAAAATGTCCGCAAAAGATCCCCAAAAGGGAGCTTTTCGGTCATATGCCAAAAAAGCTTTTGGTCCTTGGGCCGGATTTTGTACCGGGTGGGCCTTTTGGTTTTCTGAACTGCTGATTACAGGAAGCCAGATGACTGCGTTGTCACTCCTCTCAAGGTTTTGGTTTGAGGATGTTCCATTGTGGATTTTTTCTTCTATATTTGCAGTTTTGGGCATTGTGGTTGTCCTCATAGGAACCAAAGGATTTGAAAAAGCACAAAACTTGTTCGCTGTTATTAAAATTGCTGCCATTCTGATGTTTATTGTGTTGGCCATTACTGTGATGTTTGGTTTTTTTGGAGGAAATCAAGCGAATATCCGTATACCCGACAATACAAAGGAACTCTTTCCCAACGGAATCACCGGGTTATGGGCATCATTGGTTTTTGGTTTCTACGCATTCGGCGGCATAGAAATTATGGGTATACTGGCGACCCGGCTGAAAAAAAGAGATGACGCAAAGAAAGCCGCGATCAATACGGTTGTCCTGTTAACCATTATTTATATCATTTCTCTTATCTTAGTCACGAGCCTGACAGCATTGGACAAGTTTACCACAAAAGAAAGTCCTTTTGTCACTGCACTGAATCCATATGATATCCACATCTTCCCGCATTTGTTTATCGGAGGTATTATTATTGCGGGATTTTCTACGATGTCTGCCTCCCTATTCGCTGTCACCAGCATGATTGTGACTTTGGCCAAGGACGGCGACGCTCCGAAACTTTTTTCAAAAAAAGGAAAGTTAAAGGTCCCTCCATTTGCCCTCTTTTTAACAATAGGCGGAGTCCTTGCTTCCATTATTTTGGGCTTGCTCATGCCCGACAGGGTGTATGAGTACATTACAACGGCTGCCGGTTTAATGCTTTTATACAACTGGTTTTTTGTCTTAATTGCTTTTCCCCGAATTATTAAAGCTTCGGGATTTGACCATGTCAAACGGTTTACCGGAATGGGATTAATATTGCTGGCGATCAGCGGCACATTACTGAAAGATTCAAGCAGACCTGGGTTTTTTGTCAGTATTCTCTTTATTGTTTTGATCGTTGTTGTACTTTTGATTATCAATGCAGTGAAGAAAAGGAAGAAAGGGCTTGAGCCGCAGAGAACATAAAATGGTAAAAAGCCAGAGTGATGTTACTCTGGCTTTTTACCACGGCAAATTTTATCCGGAGGAAACTTTGGTTTTACCATTGATCATTAATGCAAAGGCCTCTGTTCCTGTCCCCCGCTTTCATCTGATACATATGGGGTGCCGCCTTGATTGACCTTTTGACCTTCATATGTCCGGAATAAAGCTTCCGTTTCCTCAAAAAAACGATTCTGATTTTCAGGGGAAACATACCCAAGCTGGACTCCTGTAGCTTTTGCAATAAACGGGTCGACCGTCGTAAGATCAGATTTTGAAATATCGGTTAATGCTGTTTTTCCAAGCGTCATGGCAACCAATTCCATTTCTTGTACAGTTGCATTCAAATACTTCGCTAAATTCTTGGCCGCTTGATCAACTTGTAATTGATCGGTCATCTTTCCTGTATAGACGACAAGACTAGTTGGCGGTTCAAAAGGTACTGCTTTTACTATTTGTTCACTGACCAACGCCATAATAGCAGCCGTACCAATGTAAACTCCATCGGCACCTAAAGCAATTGCTTTTAACATTTGCCCCGGTGTGACTAAGCCTCCGGCTGCTAACAGGTTAATGTCTCGAATGACACCTTTTTTCGATAAAAACTCGGCAGCCCTTGTAATAGCAAACAACGTGGGCAATCCAATGTCATCTTGTAAGGTAGGAGGTCCTCCATGTGTTCCTCCTTCTGCTCCATCAAGCGTAACAAAATCCACCTCCGCTTCCACCGCAACTTGCAGCTCTTTTTCCAGATGATGGGAAGCGGCAATTTTAACCCCAATCGGTACACCTGTTTCATCTCTGAGACGTTTCACTAACTGAATAAAATCCTCTTTTGTATCGACACCAGGGAGGCGTGAATGAATCAAAGCATCTTCCCCTTCTTCCAAACCAAATACCTCCCTAAAGTCTTCTCCAATATTTTTGGCTGTTGTCCGTTGCGGTGTAGATCCCTGAGCGCCCTGCCCCAATTGAATTTCAATTGCATCCAAACGTTTATATTTTTCAGGGGTATTTAGCCAGCCACCCCGATTATATTGACCTATAAGCAATCCGGCATGAGCCCTTTCTTCCTCCATAAGCCCTGCCTCTCCCGTATTTGTAGCCGTACCGACAGCAGTCGCTGCTTTGGCTAAAGCAATTTTAGTGTTTTTACTCAAAGCACCCCCAAAGGACATGCCGGCGATCATAATTGGCATCGAAATCGTCAGCGGTTTTCTTGCACGATGGCCAATTGTTATGGAAGTGCGGATTCCCACATTTTCAGGTGTTGGAAACCGAAAAAGATGCACAGGATTAAACAATATGTTCTCCCAAGGAGATAAATGAATGGGAGTTCCTAGAGGCCGGGCCACTGGAGTTCCCTGACGGGCCCTCATTACGATTTCCATCAGATGGGTAACACCGACTTTTTTCGTCGCGGGATACATCTCAAACAGGTTCTCCGTGTATTGATCCCGAATGGCTCTTGTAATCGCTTTATCCACAGTTTCATTTACGGCTGAACGGATCAGATTTTCAATGAGTCTGATTACCACGTTGATTACCCTCTCCAAGTTCACCACGTTCAATCGCGTTTTGGATTCCCTCAATCTTTTCAGCCATGGATAAACACATATGTTTCATCGTTCCCAATTGACGCGCAGCATTTTGTTCCTCCACTGCAATATCCATTAATTCTTTATGGTCGAAATTCGTAAGTTTTTTGAAGTGTTCTCGTTCCACTGTGGAGAGTGTTCCGGCCATCGTTTCAATACGGTTGATTTCAGAATGGAGATAAGCAAGTGTGTTTTTCAAGTCTTGGTAATTTTCCATTTGATCACCTCATAGTTTTTTATTTATTGTTCCTCCATTTGTGGCCGCCATTCATTTGCAAATTTTGATTGTTGGGGTACCGGGTGCCGTTAAAAAAGCAGGTCCTTGGAAGTGCCTTGGGGTTGCCCGAAATATATTGGGTTAGGGGCTTATACATATCGTCAAAGGGCCTACTCTTTCTCATTGAATTTATAGCTTTTTTTCGTAATTGAAAAATAACCCCGGCATGCATTGCCGGGGTCATCTCATTCATTGCTGGTTTAATTGTTGCTGGCATTGAGCTGCAAGCTGTTGGATCTGTTGCAATTGCTGTGCAGCATTTTGTTCAAGCTGTGCAAATTGCATTTGATTGGACATGTTAGCTGCTCCCTGCTGTTGAGACTGTTGGAGCTTAGCCGCATTTTGACGCTCGGTCTGTTCCAGCTGCTGAGCAATTTGGCTAATTTGCTGAAGGGTTGCCATTACTTGTTGTTGGGGCATGAAATCACTCCTTTTTATAGGTTCATCAGTAGTATGTGTAAAACTTTTCTTTTAATACCGATTTAAAAATCGTTTCGTTTAGATAAGGTAATATATATGTTTTTGAATGGAACAGAGGCGGAAAGTTACCAGTAACTAGAAATGATGAAAAAAGGAGTATTAATACAGCTTACTGGTCACAGAGTACGCAGACTAAAAATATATGGACGCTTAAGTCTTGTAACAACAAGAATGGCAGCTTCAAAAGGTGAGAAAGAGTTCTGACTGCCTGAAATACCTTTATTACAAATGGTTTATGAATTTTAAAATAAAGGACAGCCAATAAAAAGGAAATGTATTAAGGGGATGCGTGACCGAACGACGTTCCAACTCCCATGAAAGGGAACGTATACAGAAGATGCGTTCCCGAATATCGTTCCCATTGTCATGTAAGGGAACGTACCCGGAAGATACGCCCTCGAATGGGGGATTCAGTAATCACGTTCAACCTTTAAAAAATGGAGACTCATGGCGGGAAGATCTTATTCCCTGCTTTTTGAGTTTTTTTGCTCGGTTATTTGCCCAATGCTTTGAACAATTTTTGTAATAACCAGGCCAGTCTCCAAGGCAAAATATCAGCAGGACTCTTTTGATCAATGGAGAGATCTGTCCGCTTCATTATTAATATTTGTAAGATTGTCCGCCATCGATCGGAATGACTGTTGCATTAATGAAACTGGATTGATCAGACAGGAGGAATGCCACTAGATACCCGACTTCTTCTGGTTTTCCAAATCGTTTCATCGGATTTGGCTCAACAAATTGTTTTCCTACTTCTTCCCAATTGTCCGGATCGATCTGTTTTAATGAGCCTTCAACCATAGGTGTCATTATCGCGCCTGGTGCAATAGCATTAATACTGATACCGTACTGTCCGTATTCAATGCCGGAGTTTCTGGTTAACCCGACAACGCCATGTTTACTGGCTGCATAACCGGACTGATTTCCTACCCCGCGGATACCGCCGACAGAAGCAGTATTGACAATGGAACCAGAGCCTTGTTCTCTCATAACTTTTAGTACATGTTTCATCCCGTAAAACACGCCATTTAAGTTTACATTTACTACTTTTTGAAATTCTTCAATGCCAAACACCTCTGTAGGGTTTTGTTTTCCTTCAATCCCTGCATTGTTGAAGAAACCATCGATTTTTCCAAATTTCTCAACAGTTGCATTCACATAGTTGTTAACCGCACTTTCATCCGCCACATTTGCTGTGATCAACAGTACTTCTGCGTTTTGTGCAACGTCCAGTACTTTACTTTTTGTTTCCTCTAAAGAGTCGGCGTTTAAATCAACAAGTGAAAGATTTGCTCCTTCTTTTGCCACCTGCAAGGCAGCTGCTTGTCCTAAACCGGATCCTGCACCAGTAATTAATATCACTTTCCCATCAAACCGGTTGTGCAATAGTATTTCCTCCTTTTTCTGATTCATTTGTTTACTTCGTACCAGAGAAACATAACAGGGGCAGCCTGTAATATTTTGCCTTCATTTATTTGTACTATTCTATTCACATTCATGAACTGTCTGCCTTTTGCTTCCCTTACAAACCGTCAGTCTATTTCCCGAAAGATGATCATGCCTACCCGACTAAACCATCTATGATTGAAATTCCAATCATCCCTCCTGCTCCTTTTACGAAGTCATGGTGCGTTTGGGCAATTTCCATTTAAAATGTACAGACAACATTCTGCATACAACTATGGCAGCAAACAGAATACCGGCAGTCCAAGGTCCATTGATAAAACCCAGGCCAATCACCACTCCACCCAAAGCTGCCCAAAGGGCATAAATCTCTGCGCGAAAAACCAGCGGTTTTCTTCCTGCAAATACATCACGAATGATTCCGCCTCCTGAACCAGTCAATGTCGCTGCTACGATCACTGCACTTAGCGGGGCCTGAACCTGAACAGCGCTAAGGGCTCCCTGAATGGCAAATGCCGCCAAACCCAATGCATCAAAAAATATCCCCCATTTATTCCAGTACTGTAACCAGCCAGTCGGCAGCAAAAAGACAACCGTTATGGCCAAAGAGGCAATAATAAATAAGTTCCCCTGCTGCCAAATATCTTGAATTGGTATTCCTATTAATAAATTTCGAATGGTTCCTCCGCCAAATGCCGTGGTAAAACCTAACACATATCCGCCGAGAATATCATATTCTTCCTCCATTGCGACCATGGCACCACTAATAGCAAAGGCGAGCGTACCAACAATATTCAGGATATCCCATACCAATATTTGTTCACCTTTTTACTTTATTGTCATTCCCTATTGATCATTCTATACACATGTATGTAATAAATTTGGGTATGATGGAAAATAAAGGGGATACTTACGAAGAGGTGAGGAAAAATGGATCGGGAACAAGCAATATCCTTTTTACAAGAAATTATTCAAATTAAGAGCGTGAATCCTCCAGGTAATGAGACAGAGGTTGCTTTAAAGATACAGGCCCTTTTTAATCAACACGGCATCGAAACTGAACTAGTTGAATATGACGAAAACCGAACCAATCTCATTGCGCGTTTAATGGGCGAGAACAGCGGTCCGGTTCTTGGACTGACCGGCCATATGGATGTGGTCCCAACAGGCGAAATCGAATGGGAACACGACCCTTTTGGAGCCGAAGAAGTCAATGGAAACATCTATGGGCGCGGGGCTGTTGATATGAAAAGCGGATTGGCTGCCTGTGCTTTGTCTATGGTATCACTGAAGGAACAGGGTTTCCCAAAAAGAGGAGAAATTATCCTGTTGGCAACTGTCGGAGAGGAGGCTGGAGCAGTCGGCGCCCGGCAGTTAACTGAAAAAGGTTATGCAGATCATTTAGATGCTTTGATTATCGCAGAACCTACAAATAATCAAATCAAAATTGCCCACAAAGGAGCATTGTGGCCTCAAATTGTTACCTATGGAAAAACATCCCATGGCTCCATGCCTGAAGTGGGTGTGAATGCTGTTGTACACATGAATGAGATTATTCAGCGCATTTTGGATAATCCATTTCATTTTGAAGATGAGGAAGATCCCCTGTTAGGCAGACCTTCCTTCAGCGTTAATGTCATCCAGGGCGGTTCAAATACAAACGTTGTACCTGACCAATGTTCTGCAAATATCGATATCCGGACCATTCCATCACTAGATCATCAACAAATCATTCAACAGATTGAACAGGTGATTGAACGGACAAAAGAGAAATATCCGGAACTTAAAGCAAAAGTTCGGATATTGAATGATCAAGCCCCTGTAAAAACATCGGGTGATGATCCGTTTGTAAAGCTGGTTCAAAGTGTTGTAAAAGCTGCAGATGGTCCCATAGAACTGGGAGGAATGACCGGTTATACAGACGGTTCCCAATTTGTTAGTGCCAAGAAGAAGTTTCCAATCATTATCTTAGGACCCGGAGAAACATCTCTTGCCCATCAACCGGATGAATTTGTTGAAATTGATAAGTACTTGAACACTGTCCATTTATATCAAGAGATTGCAAAGAAATTTTTAACTTAATATACGCATTCAAAAAGCCTTCCTGTATCGGAAGGTTTTTTTGAAAAACCTCAACCCTGACATAGCGGGCACATTTTGGCTTGAAACAGATCCCCATGATACGGTGGAATAATCAATAAAAAAAAGGGTAGCTTGTAATTGTAACACTTGTACGGTTGAATCGAGTAGAAAAAAGGAGTTGTTCATCATGCAGCCTTATGAAAATCTCAACAAAAATTATATTGCCGGACAATGGAGAGATGGAAATGGCAAAGCCACTTATGAGGTAAAAAATCCTTACAACGATGAAGTCATTCAAAAAATCAAAATGGCCAGCAAAGAAGATATTGATGAAGCCTACCAATCAGCCGATAGAGTTCGGCAGGACTGGATGAATTTAAATCCCTTTGAACGTTCATCAATTATGGAAAAAGCCGTTCAAATCATTGAGTCAAGACGGGAAGAATTTGTTGAACATCTGATTAATGAAAGCGGGTCTTCCCATCTCAAAGCCAATGTTGAACTGGACTTTGTCATTGCCATTACCAGAGAGGCAGCCTCCTTTCCGCTGCGAATGGAAGGCGAAATTATCCCTTCTTTAGTACCCGGAAAGGAAAATCGAATTTATCGTAAACCACTTGGTGTTGTAGGAGTGATCGGGCCATTTAACTTTCCGATGTATCTGGCCATGAGATCTGTGGCCCCTGCTCTTGCCACCGGGAACGGTGTTGTATTGAAGCCTGATGAACAAACTGCTGTGACAGGCGGCATCCTGCTCGCAAAAGTATTTGAGGAAGCAGGTGTACCTGAAGGACTGCTCAATGTGGTTGTACCAAATATTGACGAAATTGGGGATGCGTTTGTAGAACACCCTATTCCGAGACTCATTTCCTTTACCGGGTCTACCCCTGTTGGACGCCATATTGGCGAACTTTGTGGAAGACATATTAAAAAAGCAGCACTGGAGCTTGGCGGAAATAATGCCCTTGTAGTTCTCGGAGATGCGGATGTCGAAAAGGCAGTAAACTCAGCTCTTTTCGGGAAATTCATGCATAACGGCCAAATTTGTATGGCCATCAACAGGATCATCGTCCATAAAGATAAATATGAACCATTTGTAGAATCCTTTGTAAGCAAAGCCAAACGAATCAAAGTCGGTGATCCCCATGAGAAAGATACCTTGATCGGACCTTTAATTAATAGGGGGGCCATCGACCGGATACTTGGACAAATTGAAGAAGCGAAAAAAGAAGGTGCCGAAGTCATCCTTGAAGGTAAAGTGGAAGGCAATGTCATGTCTCCCTTTGTTCTGACAGGTACAAACGACGTGGCCACAGCAAAGAATGAGATGTTCGGACCTGTAGCCACCATCATCAAGGCAGAAGATGATGAGGAAGCCATTCGTATTGCAAATGACTCTCCGTTTGGCTTAAGCGGTGCCGTCCATTCCGGTTCTCCTGAAAGAGGCGTCGAAGCAGCGAAGCAAATAGTTACAGGAATGGTTCATGTAAATGACCAAAGCGTCAATGATGAACCGCTGATTGCTTTTGGAGGAGAAAAAGCTTCCGGCATCGGCCGCTTTGGCGGAAAGTGGTCGCTTGAAGAATTTACAACCGTCCAATGGATTTCCGTTCAAACCCAGGAACGCGAAAATCCGTTTGATCCGGATTATCTGGAATAACATCAAATATGCAAAAAAATTTAAGAACCGTTATCTCTCCTTTATCAGGGCTAACGGTTCTTTTTTTGTTTAGTCAATTTATTCATTAACCTGAACTGTATCTCCAATTTTGACTGGTCCCGGCTGAATAATGTCAGCATATACCCCAAAGTTGCCATCATTCTCTTTTGCGAGCGTGCGCAAAATATTGATGTCTTTTGGCAAATCACCTTGGGCAAGTGTAGTCATCACACAGCGTTTCGTTGGCTGGACAATTTTTAATTGTACTTTGTTTCCAATCGTCAACGTCTTTCCGACCCATTCCTGCTCTATAAAGCCTTGTTCGTTTGGAGTTTCTAAAATAATATTGGGGCGGAAGCGTCTCGGCTCAACCCTGCTGTTGGGAGTAAGCGATCGCAATGCATCAATGGTGGATGTAGTGATAATATGTATTTTACCAATGTCAAAAAAAGTTTCCCCTGGTGATTGCCTGGTAAATATGGATCCGCGATTATCAAGTTCTTCAATTTCTTCAGGGACATAGCCTTCAAATTCAATCGCATCAGGTGAAGGAGAAGACAGTGTGACAGCTCTTTGAAAGCTCTCTGTTAAAACTTTGTCTGCGTTATCATCACTGCTGGCTACAGTTTGGCCATTTGGTGCAATAACTCGGACAGGAGGAAATGGTTTTCCCAGCTTTGGGGGCTCGATAAAAGCAGCCCTGTATCTAAACATATTCGGCCATTTTTTAGGGTTTTTGGCGTTGGCCAATTTCCCTGTCTCTCGATCCACTACCCCATATACGCGATCACCGAACAGCCCTTTTTCAGTAATATCACAGGCGTTCATTTCCTCGCCCATCATGGATTTTACCGGATATCTCCACAGTGAAGCTACTTGCATGAACATAACCCCTTTTCACTATCTTTCCCTAAGTATACGATAGTAAGTGAAAGGTTTCGACTCTTCTATTTTGAAAGTCTCCGGCTTGCTAAACCAAAAATGCATCTGCGCTCAGGAATCGGCTGCCCAGGCGGCAAATGATCACTAAAGAAACTTCCAGCCATCCATCCGATGAACCTCATAACAAACACAAGAACAATCGGATGACAAATAACAGCCGGGAACGATGGTACCGGCATTACAAATAGAAAGTCCCTATTCTCAGTGTTACTCACGAGAAATTGGGGGTGAATGCACGATCAGTGCCGGGTTGGTGAAGATCAACTTCTGCCTGGATACTATTCATATATTTTATCAGCATTTTTATATCGTATTTCTTCCGATTTTAACGTATCTTTTTTATTACTTTGTTCCTCCCTGTAACCTGGCAGGTTACCTTCTGTGACACCACTTTGGTAATCTCTGCCTGCTGGTTTTTGTTTCTTCTCATTATTGACAGTCATTTTGCCACTCCTTTTTATGTTGTTGAATCATTATTATACCCAGAGTTTCAGACTCCATCCTTGAGCTTATTGGACTGCAATACCCACGAAAAATATTTGTAAGCAAAAATATATCCCTGACCGTTTGGCAGTGCCCTGCTTTGGGATTAGTCTTTTTCAAGGAAAATGAGTATGTCCTAAACTTTACGTAATCTATACACAGAGTTAACCGGGCTTTAGTATTCAGGTGATAGGATGGGCTTAGAAACGGATAAGGAGGGATGAATAATGAATATACGTGCTCTATTTATTGATATGGACGGTACACTGCTTACAGGCAAAAACTCCATTTCCCGCCGCAACATGGAAGCTGTATACAGACTCATGAAGCAGGGAATCATGGTATTTCTGGCAACGGGACGGCACTATGAAGTCACCGCTCCCTACCATCGGGAAATCGGGTTGAAAACGCCTATGATTTGTTTGAATGGCGCCGCCATTCACGATGCAGAGACCGGGAAGGTGATGCAGATGAAAACCGTCCAATTGAACGAAGATCGATTTCACCATTTAACTTCTGAGAGACCATGCAATGTATTGATCCATACAGCCCATGGGCTTTATTGTAAGGAGACTAACGAAGAAATCGATGGTTGGACCATCACTGGAAAAGTTTCTCCACAGTATGTTGGAGATTTAAAACAGGCAAATTATCAGGATGTTTTAAAATACAGTGTTCGAACAGGAACGCCATGTACTGATTTATCTGCTTTATTTAAGAACGAAGCTAAGGTTATTGACTGGGATGACGGGTTTGAACTGGTGGCTCCCAATATTTCCAAATGGTCAGCTATAAACAGCTTACTTTCCAAACTTCACATACACCCAAATGAAGCTGCAGCCATTGGAGATGGTCCCAATGATGTGGAGATGCTTTGTCATGCAGGTTTAGGTGTAGCAATGGGGAATGCCGGAGAAAAAGTAAAAGCAGCAGCTGATTTGGTAACAGGACACCACGAAAATGATGGATTAGCGGAGTTTATAGAACGTTACCTTCTTACATCCTATGCGGTATAAGGCTTTATTTTAACAGATTCCGTCTTCTCCTGTTGATTCCTGGCTTGAACTATTACCCCCGTTAGGTGATTGAAAATGCATGTCCTCCTCTTCTCCCCGTCTTACATATATTTCCCTCCAAAAGTACTCTTCTAATGATTGTGTCTTTCCGAGACACCATCCAGCAGTCATTTTCACAAAAAAAGATAATGGGCACTCGGGACTGATCAGTGGCCATTATCTGTAAAATTTTTCAACATAGGCTTTCAAACCGAATTCTGCCTTACTCATCACAATTGAGAGGTTTCATTACGATGAACCCCTGTTATAAATTTGTATAGGATGTCACTTGAAAATCTCGTCGATCTCCCGGATGTCTTCGTCTGTTAATTGAACGGCTAATGTTTTTAGGTTGTCCAGGACTTGCTCTGCTCGCTTTGCCCCCGGGATGACTGAATCAATGACGCCTCTTGTTAAATACCAGGCAAGGACAACATGTGCGACCCCGGCATTTTTTGCATTCGCGATAGGACGAAGCTTATCTACTTTTTCTAAGTTCTGTTTAAAGGCTTTCCCTTGGAAATGAGGGAGATTTTTGCGCAGGTCATCAAATGTATCACCCTGGCTGTATTTTCCTGCCAACAACCCGGAAGCCAGCGGGAAATACGGTACAAATGAAATATTCTCTTTCTTGATGTAAGGAAATAACGTTTCTTCCGCTTCACGGTTCAATAAGTTATATTCTCCTTGGAAAACTTCTACATAACCATTTTTATCGGCTTCTTTCAACTGCTTCAGCGAAAAGTTCGAAACTCCAATTGAGCGGATTTTTCCGTCTTCTTTTAATTCTGCCAGTGCTCCAACTGCTTCATCCTTTGGCGTATCTTCATCCGGATAATGAATGTATATTAAATCGATATAATCGGTTTGAAGACGTTTTAAACTGTTCTCCACTTCCTGTTTCAAAAATTCCGGTGAGTTATCTATCTTCATTTTGTTTCCTTCAAACACCGGTCCGATTTTCGTAGCGATGACCAAATCGGAACGTTTTCCAGTTTCTTGGATGACTTCACCAATTAATTCTTCCGAACGGCCAGGACCATAAAGCAGTGCCGTATCAATAAAATTAATTCCGTTGTGAATGGCAGTACGCACGATCTCTTTCCCCGCTTCTTCATCCAAATTTGGATATAAATTATGTCCGCCAACCGCATTCGTGCCAAGGCCTATTGGATTCACATATAATTCAGATTTACCCAGCTGTACTTGATTGATCACGTTAACACCCTCCCATTTTCCATTTAATTCCTTATGAACCATACTAAAATGATCAGGTTCATAATTCAAATAAATAAAATGATTAAAAGGCAGGCTCCTTTTTCATACATCTCTTGACTTTATGTATTTACCAACTAATTACAATTATTAAGAAAGGTTACAAAACATTTAATGTTTGGTTAAAATTGGTTTTTTTAGCAATATTTTGTAATCCTTGCTGTTACAATGACGGTACACGGTAAGAAAGGAGCTGAAAACTTGTTTTACCTTAGCAAATGGGAGGTATGGAAATGAATGTGAAACGGATGTTAAAACTATTTCTTTCTGCTCTTGTTCTACTCCTTGCAACTGCCTGTGGAGGCGGTGAGGATGTACCCGCTCAGGAAGACCCTGCAGATGCTCCAATGGAACAAACCAATACGGAAGAACCGGCTGGAGATATGAATGAAGAACCGTCGTCAGGCAATATGGAAGAACCGGCCGAAGATATGAGTGGTGAGCCATCGTCCGGTGAAACCAATATGGAGGAACCGGCGGATCCTGTCGATGAAACAGAGACCGATGAGCCTCTTGATGACAGCGGAGAAACAAATTAATCAATTGTTGAGAGCTTACATCCCAAGAAATGAGCCTATTATCCAAAGCCTCTTGCCATTCCAAAGGCTTGGCAAGAGGCTTCTTCTATAACCGGCAAAATCTGTTAAATCACAGTTCAGGCCCTCGTCATACCTGTTAAAGTCCGGCCGCCAAGAAAATATCCTTTCGAAGTATTCATACCCACTCTTCTACTTCTGATATAAGCATATCTGCAATCCCAATAACAATCAAAATAAAACTGAATAAAACAAATTCACTCATTTTGTCATCTTCCAGGCTGTTAACATCAATACAAGTTTTTTTTACAAGTTCCATTTTCACCGTCTGCCATTTGCTGTTCACGCGAAACAGGAAGTACAAGCATGACAAGCATACCGTTGCGGGCATTGATTCTGAAGCATCTTTTATAAAACCAGATAAGCTTTTGCAACTCCCACCAAATTTCATAGAGTTTTCTTTTGTTTTTCAGCCGCCTTCCTGTAATTTCAGCATTCACAAACCATTGCTAAGAAAAGCTCTATTGGAATACCAAAATTTTGTGAAATTATGAACATAACAATCTGTACTAACTAGCTCAAACCGACCCGACCTCGTACAAACCGGATCTCCATATGAATCTCATTATAGGACTTTTTGTCAAAAAGGGTTAAGAAAACGGCCTTTCGTTCACCGTTAAAAAGTCTAATCCGGCGATAGAAGCTGACTAAATGGCATTTTTTCATCAGTTGAGTTGAATAGATGACCAATTTATATATGTCAACGATAATTAATCCCCACTCGTTTTCAGATGGGGATACAACCTTCATGAATATTATAGCGATCCTGACGATCATATAAGGGGGCAATTGCAGGGCCCCAAGAATCTTTCCTCAACACTTCTTAAAAAGGTGCTGCACCCTCCTTGTATTCAACAGCAAACCAAACCCCAATGAGAAAACTAATATTGTATTCATTTATTTTGCTGCTCTTCATGAACCCGAATTTATTCTGATCTCATTTCCAGTGCCCTTTTAGCATTGTTAAGATCATTTTTCAGCAATTCCGGTAAATCATAGGAAGGATATAATCCTTTTTGATACATATAGTTATAAGTCATTTCATGGCCTTTGATAGCTCTTAGAAGATGGGTTGTCAATGTCTCTCTTAAAACAGGGGTGGCGGTTTCAGTTATACCTATAGCCAGATTGCGCACAAGTGCCTTACTGAGACCGAGTAAGTCACCGGCATAAAATCCAGTAAGGTCTGCAGGGTTTGGCTCCCTATGAGCGCCTACAGGAGCAGATGGATAAAACTGTATTAATTCCCGTAAATTTAATTCCAAATCAGAAATCACTGCCCTGTATATAGACTTCAAATGAGGGTCAGTAATTTTTTTCAGTGACATCTTCAGTTTCATCAGACCGATTGATTGAAAAGCAACAAGTTCATGTACTTCAAGGGTTTCATGCCAGGCCAGTCTGTTTCGTTCTTCAATGGACATCGCAATCCCTCCAATGGATTTTCTCTTTCGAATTCACCTTATTCAAAAAGATGGGTTTTGGTTATACGTCCATTTGTAAATGGGCAAAGCGGCCCGGCACTCATCACCTCTGCTCCTCTCGCTTCCACGGTGGATCACCGTTTTCATGCAATTTCCGATTTATTTTATAAACGGAATAAGGTACAGCAAAAGCCAGCACTGTACAAATGAGTTTTAAGTTTTGAGGCAGAAACCCAAACAATATATCCCACACTTCTCATCACTCTTCTTTCTTATTTACCCGATTTGTTTACAACACCATCCGTGCGGACCTTTGCCTTTACCGTTACATTTACATGGCTTTTGGCAAAATAATTCTCACCATGCTCCCAATCTTTGTTGATCTTTTCCCATGTATCCGGATGGAATTTTTTTAGGTGATTCCCAAAACCGAATATATCCGCCTCGAATTCTCTTTGTACTTTCTGAATAGTTTCATTTGAAATATTCCGTACTTTAGCGGCTATTTCCTTTTCTGCATTCTGGATAACTACAGGATCCTCGAATTTGCCTGTTCCAAAGGTTTCCTCAATTTCACCTTCCAATTCGATGGTTACAGCTATATCAATATTTTCCGGATCTTTTGCTATTATTTTAACCTTGCTATTCGCTTCCTCGATCAAGTATGTGGTTAACTGATTTTTATAGTTCACCACAATTGGCCCCTGTACTTTTTCACCGGTTATCAAATCCACCCCCAGCATTTCTTCCCGTTCTAACCTTCCGGTGAGTCTCCCAGAATCACCCTTATACACGGCCCCTCCTTCCAGTTTTATTTTTTTGTGATCTGCCGTTACCTCAGATAAGATAAAGCTATTTTTGGTAAGCAAATATTCATGAATATCGCCGATCCTTACGGGCTTCATTTCGCCTGTTATGGTCAGACTGTTTTGAAGGATTTTATCAATATACCTGGCAGGCAGCTTTTCATTTTCCGGCTGGATGTTTAATATATCCTTCGCTTTTCCCTTGGCAATGAGCACTTTAATTCCCCTGCGTGTATCACGATTACGGATAAAAACATCCATTACATCGGCAAAAAGCTGTGGCCTGGATGCCACCTCTTCGGAGATAATCACTACCTTTAAATGTTCAAAAAATGGCAGCTTGCTTGTTTGGTTAGCCATTTCCTGGGCGATTGCATAAATGCTTTCCCCGCTTGCTGATAAATTCAAATATGCCTTCCCGTCTCCGCTGCCTTCTTGACCGGGAGTACCTAAACCCGGCGGTACAGCAAATTGATTGGTCAAGGTTAATTGAGTATTTTCACCTGTATTCGCTTTATCAGCTAAATCAATCGCAGCCCCGATTACAAAACCCCGCTCCTCAATATTTATTACATCCCAGCAGCCTGAAAGAAGAAGGACAGCAAGAAAACAGCATAAACATTTATGTAGTTTTTTGATCATTTGGCTTCACCCCTCTTATTTTAGCGATGATGAACAAAACAATCGTCGTAAGGAAGGTAAATGAAACCAGGTAATTGCCTAGAAGATCCCCAAACATATGAATTTGGCCGATATTCTGGGGAGATAGTGCAATAAAGTATAGGAGCGGGCTTAACATGAAAATCAACTGCATTTTCTTCAACCGTTTAAATATAGACTGCAATGCTAAAATGGCCACATCCAATGCCATGGCGGTAGTAGTAAAAACAGCCATTGTAAATATAATGAAGAAAATAGCCTCCACTCTTTCCAAAATACCGCCAGGCAGTTCTATTCGTTTGGCCAAATCAATTGTTGGAAAAAGCAAATGTGAGGTCGCAGCATGACTGAATACCAACAGACAGATGAGATAAACCAATACGTACAAAACAACGGGGATCAACATACCAAGCATAGCCAGTTTTGGTGTGTTTTTGGGACGATCAACGTATGCTGTATAAAATAAGACGATACCAAATCCCATATAAGCAAAAGCGCTTTTTTTTATTCCTCTCAAATGTCCCTGAAAGTCTGTTTGGAATACCGGAAATAAATTCGTCCAATCCACCCATTTAAGATTAAAGAGGATCACAAATAGAGAAATACCTATAATGATCGGAAAAAACAACATATTAAGACGGAACAAAGCTGCCCGTGACCCCGCAACTGCATAGACGACAACGAGTAAAAAGGACAAGGTCACAACTTCTACCGGTGTTTGATTAAATAAATATTGCTGGGATGTATCCCCCAGGACACGGATATTAAATGCGCCCAAAGAAATAAATAAGATTGCAAATATAAACGTAAGGACAACCGCTACAGGCTTTGACACAATGATGGAAGCATAGGAAAAAAAAGATTGATGGGGAAAGCTTGCAGCTATTTTAGCCATCATCCAAATGATCAATATACAAAATACACCAGCGATTACAAGAGCGATCCATCCGTCAGAACTCTTTGTCTCAACGGCAATATCTCTGGGTAGTGAAAGGGCACCGACGCTGATCACCATAGATGGTACGGCAATCATTAATTCTTTCCCGCTAATTTTTTCATCACCATACTCGAAAGAGTTCATGAATCTTTTACCTCTTTATTAACGGATTTTGAATCTTCCGGATCTAAAAATTTTGGGCGTTTGGTAAGCATTGACATCGGTGCTCGAATAATGAGATCTTTCCAGTCCCCAGACATCGTTGGGGTAAATGGAGTTGAATAAGGTATGCCCAAACTTTTTAAATTCACCATATGAATACTCATCATAATGAAAACCAGGATCATGCCAGAAAAAGTGCGGAAAAAGCAGCAAAACAACGCAACAATCGCAGTAAAGAACCGGATATCCATCTTTGGTAATAATCTTCCGGTGACTTTAACATATCTCCCAAAACAACCGGGGCAATTAATACAAACGGTGTTCCGTCTAACAGGATAACCACTTTCCCCTGCAAAAGTGCGGAGGAAGCCTTATCCAACCTTTCTGTACTGTCCAATTGCGGAAAGGGGGATAAAAAGCTATCTTCAATCCATTGTTCAATGATGGCAGACTCTGAGGCATCATCAATATCTACGGTTTCCAGCCTTCTGGATACTTCTTTCACAATTGCCGGATTGATCACACCATCCACATACGCAACGATAAGGCTTCGTTTGCTTCGCCTTCCCATCTGATAGGTCTTGAAGCGCAGATCCGGGGTCTGAAGAGAGCGCCGAAGCAGCGCCAAATTCGTTCCCAGATTTTCAACAAATCCAGCCCTTGGCCCACGGACGACCATTTCCGTAGCAGGCGGCTCAATGGAACGGCTCTCCCCGCCTTTCGTATCCATCAAAAGGACTGTTTCCCGGCCATCCAAGAAAAAGACTGTTTTTCCGGAGAGAATGGCGTTGGCTACATCCTCAAGCGTGGTTCCTTTTTCTATCGTACTAATGGAAATAAACCGTTGATATATTTGTTCAAACAGCTTGGTACTTTCCTTGGGTAACTGCTGATTTTTCGCTAAATCCTGCAAATTCCCCAAAATACTATCTTGAACCAACTGTTTATTAATGAGTCCATCAATATAAGCGATGGCACCTTTATGGTTTGCCTCTTCACCAATGTTACATTCCCTGATCATCAGATCAGCAGGTTCATCCAGCAGTTTGTTTAGCTGCCGGATATTAGCATCTATATTTCTATCCAGCTTGTCTGATCTGCTTGGTTGATTATTTTTCTTTTTTATCTCTTTTTGAATTTTTATAGACCAGCGTTTCATCAGATCGCCTCTAGTCATAAAATAGTTACTCACTCTTCTATTTTGACCCATATTTAGGGGCTTCTATACGGAAAAGGAAGACATTTCCATGGATGAATGGTACAGGTCGTCAAGACTCCCGTCACTCTTTTCCAGCGCCTTCAGGTTCAGTTATCATTGGAATTTGGTTCCAAACAAGGGCTTTGGTCTACAAATCATTCCTTCCATACGTTCATGGAGCCATTCCACTTTTTTTCGTCCATTTCTTCCATAGTGTACAAATTACATCCAGCATCCGAGGCAAGAGCTGAGTTTTCATTTTAATATACAGCAAAAAAGCATATTCCTACTAAAGAAATACGCCTTGGTTGATCTTATGGAACTTCCTTTCATTGTTGAAGGGACACTCATTGAATCTCGTTAAACGTATACTGTTTAAAAGTAAGTCGGCTCAGAACAGTGTTTGGTTGAGTAAACTGATAAGCAGATTGTGATTCGATTCACAGGATTGCTTTTATTTGTCATTCTGTTTATGGCATTCTAAAAATGTAAGGTTTGGCAGTTAATTTATGTAGGTAATTCGAATCTATGTAAATAAAAAGGCCACTTGCCAACTTCTCAAAATAACTTTAGACTCCTCGTTGGACCAAC
>NZ_JBHUEO010000042.1:0-3947 GCF_042680885.1 Siminovitchia sediminis
GGTCTAGGTGGATGGGAATCTTTTTCTTAAAAATAAAAACACAAAAATCTAGATACAAGTCGTCTAAATGTAAAATAAAAAAGCCTGTAGAGAAAAAAACATATACTTTCTCTACAAGCTGAGGACATCTTGTATGTCCTTAGTTCCTTTTAAATTTACCCAGCCGATTTGTGAAGCCACATTATCTACATGAATGTGAGAATCAATCAACCCAGGTATAATAGTTTTCCCCTTTAAATCAATCCACTCAGTATTTTCACCTCCAAATGCGTCCACTTCATCGTTTGTCCCTACAGCGAGAAACTTACCGTCCTTGATAGCGACCAATTCCTTTACATCAAAATTGTTGTTAACCGTAAAATCTTGCCGTTAAATAAAATCAGTTCTGCAGACATGCTCATTTGGTCATCCTCGCTTTCTGTTTTCTAAGGAATTTTCTAAAAAAACAAGACTTAACGGTGATAAATAGGAATAAATTTATAGTATTATAGCCCCTCCTTAATTTTTAATTATTACTAAATATAGTAGAGTTTAAATAATGGATCAATTAAAAAGTTTCAGATTATTAAACTTTCATAAATAAATTTTAGATTTTCATCAAATGCAATTTCCTCTACCCATCAACCCTTGTGGGTGAAAATGAAAACGTCAGTTATGAAGGACTTTCGAGAAATGAAAAGCGCTGCGCTCGAAGGTAATAGAGATGCATATAATCAAAGTTTGAATGCATTCTTTCCACTTACACAGTCGATAATGTGCAACAGACTCATATAACCTCTTTAAGCCGGTTATTAATAAATCTTTAACTAAAAACGTTAGTCAATTGGAAGTTTATAGAGACATGCAGAATGGTCAACGAAATATATTGTTTCATATCACTCCATTCGGGACAAACTATCCCTAAAAAAGGAGTCTCAGATGAGTAAAAATCTGCGAATATGGACGGCTGCCATTCTGCTTGTCATACCCGCCGTCCTAATCTATTTCATTGCTTCGACACCATTAGAAAACGCTCCGCCTCCGGAAGAGCCGGAACAGGAGGCGAAGGTTCAAAGTTTTCCTGAGGATTACGATTGGATTCCCTTGCCGGACATGGATTTGAAAAACCCGGGAAATATGTACGAGCTTCCTTCTTTAACGACAGAAGCAAAAAATGTGCTGGATCTTCGTTCCTTATCGGACCATCAGGTTCAAGTGAATGGCGAGGATGTAACGGGAAAGGATAGCTATCCTTTGACGGTTGAAACGATCAGCGATGAGGATTTTATTACCTTGACAGTAGATGGAAAGAACCACCATATCCGCACGCTTCCGCAAGGCTTAAGCGGCTACACTGTGGACAATAAGGGTGCCGAGGATGGATTTTATTATTTTACCTATGGCGACTATATAGTAAAAATGAATGCGAGTGGGCAAATTGTTTATTACAAAAATTTGGGTACGGCGTATTCATTTGATTTTAAGCTGAATACAACAGAAGACGGGAAAAAATATTATAGTTATCTTGTTCAAAATCGTACGGAAGAAAAGGTAAAGGTTATTGGTTATCAGACAACAAAGGCTGTCATTATGGATGAACACTATCGTGTCGTCGATGAGGTGGATTCTCTCATTCCCACTGATTTGGTGGAACCTGAACCTCTGGAAAATCATGACTTTCTCTTGTTGGATTTGGGACATTATGTTGTAAGTTCTTATTATGCGGAGACCGTGACGAACATTCCGGCTCATATTCAACAAAAACCAGGCGGAGCCAATGTGATGGCTGCGTACCTTCAAGAAATTAAAAATCAGGAGGTTATATGGGAATGGAAAAGTACCGAGTATCCGGAGTTTTATGAACAAAGCGTGGAGCATAACGATTTTACAAATGAACATGCAGCGTATGCTGATTATATGCATTTTAATGCCATTACTGTGGATCCAGGGGATCATCATTTTGTGGTGTCTTTTAGAAATTTGGATTCATTGGTCAAGCTGAACCGGAACACGGGCGAAGTGATGTGGATTTTGGGCGGAAAGGGAGATCAGTTCGGTTTAACGGAAGAGCAGCAATTTCGACGGCAGCATAAAGTTTCTGTGTTGAGTGACGGTTCATTGTTATTTTTCAACAATGGAAACGTGCTGCCTGTGGCGCCGTACCCGATTGTTCCTGAGGAGGATCCTTTACGGAAGGAACAGGCGGAAACAACGATTGTAAAGGTTCGTTTAGATGAAGAAAATAAACAGATCGAGAGCTTCGAATCGTTCCCTACCGGGCATTTCTCTGCTACCCGCGGGTCGGTTCACATGCTGGACGAAGACCAAAACATTGTGCTCATCGGCTGGGGGAGCGGTGAAAACAATGAGGAGCACTTTACAGAAGTAAACCTGAACACAGGGGAGAAACTCCTGACCTTCTACCCCCATGATGAGGACCTGATCAGCTACAGAGTCTACAAATTTGCGGAGTAGGGATTTGCCCGGGTACATCTTTTTCGACAGGTGCCTGTCACTCCCCGGTTTTTGCTGAAACATGTCGAATAACATCATGATCTAAGCTCCGGTTCTAGAAGATGGTGGAAAGGCCGCCGGATTTAGCGTATATTTAGCTGTGTAAACCAAGCTGTTTCGGAGGCTATATGATTGAGTAAAATTAAAGTAATGGCGATTTTTGGCACAAGGCCCGAGGCAATTAAAATGGCTCCGCTCGTACTGGAGCTGCAAAGGCAATCCCGTATATTTGAGCCTGTTGTGACCGTCACGGCACAGCACCGCGATATGCTGGATCAGGTGCTGGACATATTTAATATTCAACCGGATTACGACCTAAATATTATGAAAGACAGACAAACTTTGGTGGATGTGACAACGAAAGGGCTCGATGGCCTCGATCAGGTGATGAAGGATGCCACACCCGATATCGTCCTTGTTCATGGGGATACAACAACTACTTTCGTTGCCAGCCTGGCCGCGTTTTATAATCAAATTTCCGTCGGCCACGTAGAGGCCGGGCTAAGGACGTGGAATAAATATTCCCCTTTTCCGGAGGAAATGAATCGGCAGCTCACCAGTGTGATTGCTGATATCCATTTTGCTCCGACGAAACAAGCGGCGGATAACTTAATAAAGGAAAATGTGAAGGAAGAGTCTATTTTTATTACAGGAAATACCGTCATTGATGCGTTGAAGACAACTGTAAAAGAACAGTATTCTCATGAAGTGCTGGACAAAGTGGGGACAGACAAACTCATTTTACTGACCGCCCACCGCAGGGAAAATATTGGCGAGCCGATGAGAAGTATTTTTCGTGCCGTGAAACGCCTGGTGAATGAACACGATGATGTTCAAGTCGTTTATCCAGTACACCGCAATCCGGTTGTGAGAGAACTGGCGGCGGAAATTTTGGAGGATGATCCGAGAATTCATTTAATTGAACCGCTGGATGTGATTGATTTCCATAACTTTGCAAGTCAGTCTTATTTAATTATGACCGACTCTGGCGGGGTTCAGGAGGAAGCTCCTTCACTGGGAGTTCCGGTGCTGGTGCTGCGTGATACGACGGAGCGGCCGGAAGGTGTCCAGGCAGGCACATTGAAATTGGCGGGAGTCAAGGAAGACCGGATCTACCGTTTGGCTCATGAATTATTAACGGACTCCAAAGAATATGAAAAAATGGCAAGAGCGTTCAACCCATACGGGGATGGTGAGGCATCCAAAAGGATCTTAAAAGCGATCCAGTATTATTTTGATCGGAGCAGGGAAAGACCTAGGCCATTTAATCACTAAGAGGCAGCCTGCGGGCTGTCTTTTTTTCGACAAAATCCGGCAATTTCCGGGTGGTGCCAGTGGTTGACCCCCTTATAATGGACACATGGTTTATACTGAAATACGACATAACGCAATTTTCCCGGAGGTAAGTGAATGATGTCAAAACAAAGAAACAGCCACCATAGTGTCGAAACTAA
>NZ_JBHUEO010000043.1:0-3476 GCF_042680885.1 Siminovitchia sediminis
GGTTATGTATAGTAAAAAAAAATGTAAAGTAAACCTTTTTTCAATTGCCAAATCGGCATTTTGTTTAGATTTACTTTACATTTTATCTGGTGTTATTTATTGAAACTTCTTAACCAGCTCAATAAATCTTCGTTTTTATGCCACTCTGGTTCCTCATGAGGTAAAACATCGACATAAGCGTTTTCTATAGCCTCTCTTTTTTGTTTTGAATCAGTTTTTGCGTAAATTTCAGTTACCTGAACTGAAGTGTGTCCAAGGATATCTCTTATATAAACTAGATTTACGCCAGCCTGAAGTAAATGCATGGCCTTTGAATGTCTAAGACAATGGCAGCTAAATACCTCCGGTATTAATGTTTGGTCTTCTTTTCGAGCTAAATTCTTATATTTTGTCAAGATATAATTAACTCCTGCCCTAGTTAGTTTTTCTTTTCTATTATTAAAAAATAAAGGATACAAATTTGCAGAAATCTTTAATAAACCTTGTTCTTCCATGTAAACTTTTAAAATTTTTATTGTTGGCTCCATCAAAGGTATTATTCTTGCCTTATTTCCCTTGCCGATTAATTTAATTGTATAAGGTTTATCAAACCGGATCATGGATGGAGTAAGATCAATAATTTCCTGAACTCTAGCTCCTGTATCATATATGAGGGATAATAAAGCTAAATCACGGCGGCCAGCCATTGTACTTGAATTGGGCATCTTTAGTAAGAGTTTAATTCCATCGAGAGTTATATAGTTAATAGTCTTTTTCTCTGTTTTTTTGACAGGTATAGAAAGGATTTTCTGCCATTCCAATAGATTATCTGGATTTTCATATTGAAGGTATTTGAAAAAAGAGTGCAGTGCTGCTAATCGCACATTTCTTGTCGAGGTACTACAGCGTCTGTTTTCCTCAATCCAATCCAAATACTCAACTACATTATTTTTTGTCACCATACTTAAGGTTAATTGATCAGTTGGAATTTCTTTCACGTCTCTTAGAAAACGAAGAAATAATATAAATGTATCTCTATACGAGCCAATTGTATTTTTACTCGCTCCAGTTTCTCCAGGGAGATATTTCGTAAGGAATCCTGTGAGATAAAACGAAAAATCCGTCGGTTTCATGGTTTGGTCACCTCCGGAAACAAGAATGAACATAGGCTGTTAACTTCTGTCATTAATTCAGGATACATATCAGAAGTTAACCTGACATATTTGTCTGTTGCTTCTAAAGAAGAATGGCCAAGATATTTTGAAAGAACTGGAAGTGAATAGTATAAATCCAATCCCTTACGGGACATTTCTGCCAATGAGTGGACACTGAACGAATGTCTAAAATCATGCACTCGTGGCCCTAATCCTTTTCCTCCATGGGGAATGCCAGCCTTCCATAATATTTTGCGAAACCATTTATAAACCGTATCCGAGGCATATCTTTTTCCATTATCTTGTGTGAAAAAATATTGATATTCCGGGAGTTTTGATAAATAGCTCTTCTTATATTGAATACATACCTCTTTTAAGGAATCTGATAATGGAAGAACCCGGTCACTTCCGTTTTTTGTTTCCCTAACAATAATATAGCCTTCATTAAGATTTACATCTTCATTCTTAAGTTTCAAAGCTTCATTTACTCTAAGCCCACAACCATAAATCATCCGAAAAAGAACAGGAAGTATAAATTTCATAGGTGAATTCCGATGAATTTCTATTGAATCACAAGCTGTAAAAAATAACACGAGCTGTTCTTTTGAAAAAATGTAAGGAGTAAAGGTACTTTGATACGATTTTAATTGCCTTGGAATATATGTATCATAACCAAGTTGTTTTAAATAAATAGAAAAATTAATAATGTCATTTACCCTTTTATATTGTGTAACATCTGATTCATTCGGACGTTTTTCTGCCCATTTATCCGCTAACCCTCTAGTTAAACCGATAAAATCAGCACCATGTTCAATAGTAAATCTATCAAACATTTTGAAAGTATAGGTATTATCAAATGCATACCCCAAACTTCTTTTAAAAGTAATGTATTGTTTAATTAGGTCCCCGTTAGTTCCATGGTATTCCATATTATTTCACCCCTTCAAAAAGAGGCGTATTTAATGGCAACACATCTAGAGAACATTGACGAAGAGTATCTAGATCAATTCTAAGGTAGGTTTTGGTACTCTCAGTATTTGTGTGGCCTAATACTTCCGAAATAACAGGAAGTGGCGTTTTCTTTTCCAAAAGGATTCCGGCAAGACTATGACGTAATGCATGTGGACCATGTTTCTTATTTTCTATATTCTTAATTCCAGCTTGCTTTAAATAAAAAGAAACAATATTATGAAGGGTTGGTTCCTCAAGTTTGTCGTATGGTTGTCCTGTCCGTAGAAATAAATAAGGAAGATCCGATTTTGGTCTTCCAAACTTTAAATAATCAATAATGGCATTTCCAATTTCAGTAAGAAGTGGAAGCTCAATTTTTTCTTTTGTCTTCTTCTGAACTAAGTGAATTGTATTAGTCTCCCAATGAATGTTTTCAAACTTCAATCCGCAAATATCCGAAGCACGTAATCCCAGCCTTGCGGCTAATAGGACCATTACGATATCTCTCTTTCCTTTTGGATTCCCTCTGTCTACGGATGCCAAAAGATGATTTATTTCATCTTTTGTATAAGTTGTAGGGAGGCGAGCCTCTTTTTTGTAACTACTTTTCGGAACTAAATAGGTCAAATTATATTCTGAAATCCCATTTTCAAATAAATACTTTAAAAATCCTCTTAAAGAAGAAAGCATACAATGGATTGTTGATTTAGAATAGTATCCTAAACCGTTAATAAACTCTAAAATATGCTGATTATCTAGCTCTGAAAAGTTCGTTACTTGATTCGATTCAAGAAATTCTAAAAGCCGATGAAGATACAACTTATTATTATTTACAGTATCATCTGATGCTCCTTGAGATTTTCTATAAGATAAGTAACCCTGAATTCCTTCTCCGATTTCTCCTTTAAGTGGGTATTTTTTTAAGATCGACCTGAATTTTATACTTCCAGTATTTTGATATTCAGTAAGCACATTTGCACAACGAATTAAATCTTTTTCTCTCCTGCTAAGTTCTGAATAGTCACTTGTTCCTTGAATTTTACTAATAAAAGCATCTCCGACCTTTGCTTCGTAGAAATCAATTGAATTTTCCACCATAAATTGCTCAATAACTGACCACCCTTTTTGATAAAAACTTATTCTTTGTTTGTTGTAAGAAAGACTTCTAAAATATGTTTCTACTTGTGATGAAACTTCTTGAAGTGTCTGATGCTTACCATCCTTCATCTTTCTGTACCTCCCATTGTTATATTAGGCGAACCGCCTGTTATAACAATAGGGTGATAATGTAAAGTAAAACAATAATAATTTGCTGAAAGGTAATAGATTTACTTCCTTACTTTACATAATCATTAACTATACATAACCTTTTTTATGCGAAGCTTCGCATAA
>NZ_JBHUEO010000044.1:0-68658 GCF_042680885.1 Siminovitchia sediminis
ATTTTGTATGGAGCAACTTTATCACCGCCATATTTTGTTATTTTTATTTTAACAAATTAAAACGGTGAAAGAACAAATATTATAAATAATTAAAAAGGCTGTCGAGGGTTTCTCGACAGCCTGAGCTCTTTTTAAGGGCTCTTTCTTTTTTTCTTTTATGATAGAGTGGAGAAAGAATGATTGTTGAAGGAGAGCCTTAAAATGGTTGCTTATATTCTTATGATCTGGGTTGTCATTTTTTATGCAGGAAATATTCTTGTCGGAAAGGCCGTGAATGAAGTACCGCCTTTGACAATGTCATTTTTTCGGCTTGTCATCGCATTTGTTTTACTCCTTCCAATTGGTGTACGGAGTACATGGGAACATCGGAATGTTTTTTTAAAACATAAAAAGCCTCTTATGGTTATGACCTTAACGGGTGTCTGTTTTTTTAATGTATTTCTATATGCTGCGTTAAACTATACAACTGCAACAAAGGTGTCCGTACTGGAAGCATCTATCCCGGCAGCAACAGTATTCCTGAGTGCATTTTTATTAAAGGAGAGGCTCCACAAAATCCAGTGGGCGGGAGTCTTCCTGTCATTGATAGGAGCAGTATGTGTTGTCACTGACGGAAAATGGATTATGCTCTTTAACGGAGGCTGGAATGTGGGTGACACACTCATGATTGGTGCTATTGTGATGTGGGCCGTCTACTCAATATCTGTGAAAAAATACATGCATTTGTTCCCGCAATATGGCGCTGTGATGCTTATGTCGGGTATTTCTGTTGTTGTTTTGTTCCCGGCTGCAGCGTTGGAATGGTATTTTGTAAGTATGCCTGCATGGAATGGCCAACTGATCACCGGTTTATTATATTTGGGGATATTTCCATCTGTCGTTGCTTTGATCTTTTACAATCGGGGGGTAGAATTGCTCGGACCTTCCAAAGCTTCCGTCTTCCTAAACTTCCTGCCTGTTGCCACGATGATAGGCGCCTATCTATGGTTGGGAGAGCCGATTACCTTCATGCAACTGTTTGGTGTTGGAGTTGTCATTTGCGGTGTCATGATGACCGCCCGTTCCTTTGGATCATCTGTATCAGAAAAATCAAAGGAGTCCTTAGGCTGAGAAAGTAAGCACAATTATTAAAAATTTTTAGAATAATCATTGACCTTGAAACTTATTAAATTTATAATAGACAATATATATAACATTTAGACCGAATCATATGGACAGGCCGCTTAAATTCCATTTTATGGTGTTTAAGAAGCCGCAGATTTAAAGGCATGTTTTTTCATGTCTTAAATCTGCGGCTTTTTTAATAGAATAATACGGAGGTGACTTTTCTGTAAATTCAAACATTTTTTAACTGGCAAAGGTAGGGCAACCAAGGTCTAATAAAAAAGCTGGAGGTGTATTTTCTTGAACAAGTCAGCTGTACAATATCCATGGTTCAAACGGGAGGATATGGATGGATTCTTCGCCTTGTTTCAAAACAACCTCGCAGATTTTGTGATCATTGCTGTAAGCATGCTGGGAATGGGTTTTCCAAAAGAAATTGTATTTGGAAAAGTTATTCCGGGGGCTGCTATAGCGGTTTTGGTCGGGAACTTATATTATGCCTATACAGCGAACCGACTGGCAAAAAAAGAAGGGCGGGCGGATGTTACGGCCTTGGCCTATGGAATCAGCACACCTGTCATGTTTGTTTTTCTGTTTGGCGTGCTGCTCCCTGCAAAAACACTGGTTGACGATCCGGATCTTGCTTGGAAGATTGCAGTGGGAGCATGTTTAATTAGTGGACTCATCGAAATTTTAGTCAGTTTTATAGGAAATTGGGTGCATCGTCATATTCCGAGGGCAGCCATGCTTGGGGCATTAGCGGGAATTGCCCTGGCTTTCATTGCCGGTGAAATGTTATTCAAAACGTTTGAAATCCCCATTGTGGGGCTCGTAGTTTTAGCGATCGTCATTGTCGGGATTATCGGAAAGATTGCCATGCCGTTTAATATCCCTGCTTCATTGTTTGCCATCATTATCGGCACCATTCTTGCTTACGCATTAGGGCAGTCCAGTTTTGCACAGGTTTCTGAAGGACTAGGGGATCTGGGATTTTATCCATTTATTCCGACCATAGCAGCTTTTGAAGGAGCTGCCCTGCTGTTTACAACCATGACGGCCGTATTAGCTGTTCTAGTGCCTATTACGATTTATAATGCAGTTGAAACGATGAACAACGTAGAAGCTGTCGGAACATTGGGTGATAAATATGATGTTAGAGAATGTATGGCAGTTGATGGAGTAGGGACTGTCCTCGGCACCTTTTTTGGAGGAGCTTTCCCGACAACTGTTTATATGGCTTCTGTTGGATCGAAATGGATGGGAGCGGGACGCGGCTACAGTATATTAAATGGAATTGTCTATGTGTTTGCCGCCATGTTCGGGCTGATAGCAGCCATTTCAAGCATTATTCCAATTTCTGCAATTGCACCGATACTCGTATTTGTCGGAATATCTATGATTGCCACTGCATTCCAAGCCAATCAGGTTAAGTATTTTATGGCAGTCGCCATCGCGATGCTGCCTTATTTCGCAAATTACATTATGACTCGCTTTAATTCTGATGCAGGAGAAGTGGTCAGCGGTGTTTCGGAAGCAATCGTGCCTTTGGGGCAAGGAGCTATGTTTTCAGGGATTATACTGGGAGCTATTACGGTATATGTGATTGATCATGAATTCAAAAAGGCAGCTGTCTTTTCCATTGTTGGATTCATATTATCCTTCTTTGGCATCATGCACGCTCCTGAAATGTCCATTAATGCGGCGCCGGCTTATGAAATAGGCTACCTTCTTATGGCTGCCTACTTTGCCTATTATGCCTATAAAGGAGTAAGGGTGATGTCCGAGCCGGGCATGGATGAACCAATCGTAGAGGAAAAGAGCGGGTAATGATAGTAACAAATAAGAAACACCTCTTCCGGGGAATAGGCCCGGCAGGAGGTGCTTTTTTAATTATGGGGATAGGAGCAAATGAAAAAGATAGTAAGTTTTATTGTTTTATAGTCTATTCATCTTTAGTACTTCCCAAACGTAAAAAATCTATGTAGGATAGTAGTACAACACCTGATGTAAGGGCTTACCATATATAAAAAATAAAGTACTGAATCGGAAAGAGGGAATATACTTGAAAAAAGTAGCAGATATGATCCGCCAAGAGGCTATATGGGCAGGGTTAAACCGTCCGGGGATAGAAATGGATGAAGCAGATATTGTCGTTTATGGGATTCCCTATGATGGGGGAGTCAGTTTCCGCTCCGGGGCTAAAGACGGCCCGGCGGCCATACGCAATATTACATATACAATTCCGCCAACTACCGAGCGATGGGAGGATTTATCTTCTCTAAAAATATTAGATCTTGGGGATGTAAAAGGTGACAGCCGCGATGAAATGTTTCAGCAAGCAGAAGACATTGCCGCTTCTATTGTAAAATCCGGAAAGCTGTTGACGATGATTGGAGGGGACCATTCCACAACAATCCCTGTATTAAAAGGGATCGATCAAGCGCTGGATCAGCCTTTAGGCATTGTTCATATAGATGCTCACTTTGACTTGTGCCATGAAATGGGAGGCGACTTGCTCTCACATGGCTCTACGCAAAGGAGGGCTTTGGATCTGAAAAATGTTTCCGGTACGGATAGTATTTTTTTTGTCGGGGTCCGTTCGGTTGAATCAGAGGAACTCGAATTTATTAACAATCATGAGATGAATATCATCAAAGCGCTGGAAATACGCAGAGATGGCGTGGAGCAAGCATTGAAGATGATTAAAGAAAAAATGTCAAGGTTTGAAAAAGTTTATATTACAGTGGATATCGATTCTTTGGATCCGGCCTATGCTCCTGGAACCGGAACCCCGCAATTTGGCGGCCTGAACAGCCGTGAGTTGCTTGACCTTTTATATGGTTTGTTTGAACTTCCTGTTATTGGGTTTGATGTCGTGGAGGTATCGCCACAATTGGATGATTCCGCTCTTTCGGTATTTGCAGCAAGAAAAATATTGACAGAATGCTGGGGCCATCATCTTAGAAAAAGGAAACAAATGAGAGGAAGCTATTCTTCTGGATAAAAAAAGAAAATTTTTATTGGGTTAGTTATTATAAGTTTACGAGATACGTCCCTCACCTTGTTGGCAAGATACAGCCCTAGCGATACAATAACATTTGCGGGAACAGTCGGAAATAACCGGCGAGGAGGAACCAAAATGAAGCCAAAAGTGTTTGTTTCCATGCCCATTTCACAGGAAGTAAAGGACTACTTGATGCAGCACTGTGATATTAAAGTGTGGGAGGAACAAGAGCCGATAAAGAGAGATGATTTATTAAGAGAAATTGCTGATGTTGACGGACTGCTGACGTCGGGAAGAAGAATTACAGAGAATTTATTACATCACGCCCCTAAGTTAAAAGTTGTCAGCAATAAGTCAGTTGGCTATAACAATTTTGATCTCGAAGCAATGAAGAAACATAACGTGATTGGAACAAATACTCCAGGAGTTCTGGATGAAACCGTCGCTGACCTGGCTGTTGGTTTAATGTTGGCAGCAGCGAGGAGAATATCGGAGCTAGATCAGTTGGTGAAATCTGGACAATGGACACCACAATCGTGGGACGGACCATTTTTGGGAGTTGACGTACATCGTGCAACACTTGGAGTTATTGGCATGGGTCGAATTGGAGAAGCTGTTGCCAAAAGAGCAAGGCTCGGATTTAATATGGAGGTTTTGTACTGCAATCGAAGGCAAAAGCCAAAGGCTGAAAAGGAGCTTGGAGTAAAGTACGCCGATTTGGACACGCTTTTACAGCAATCAGATTTTGTCATGTTATTAACGCCGCTGACTCCGGAGACAGAAGGAATGATTGGGGAAAGAGAGTTTCAACTGATGAAGGAATCTGCCATTTTTATTAATGTCTCCAGGGGACAGACCGTAGACGAGGATGCGCTGATCAGAGCACTCAAAAACAAAGAAATTTATGCTGCTGCACTGGACGTATTCCAACAGGAACCTGTGACCAAGGATCACCCGCTCCTTCAAATGAAAAATGTAGTAACGACTCCACATATTGGTTCAGCCACCAGAAAAACAACCGAAGCGATGGCAATGAAAGCTGCAGAGAACCTTGTCGCTGCATTAACGGGTAAGGAACCTGAAAACCGGGTCATTTAAGAGCGGGCCTTGTATGTATAAAGCAACGGATCATTTCGTTCTTCCAATCAAACCATTTTACCGCTAATTAAGATTTTGATACGATATTTACAAAATATAAATATATGAATCGACAGCTGCTGCATGAATACTATAGAAAATGAGGGATGCATGTGGATATTGTATATCAGGAGGATATGTCCTTACATGATTTTTTCAAAAAAAATAAAGAAGCATTTGAAGAAAGACTGCTAAAAGAAGCTGTCAATGTACGGGATAAAATAGACGATATACGGGTCATCGGCAATATTAACCTTTTAGAAAATGCCCATAGAACAGTAATGTACGTTATAGAAGACCGTGAAAAAGAACTTGTTGACTTCGCCGTTCAGGAGGGAAAAGCATGGGCAAGCCATTCTTTGACACTGGCTTTTAAATTAGAGTGGGTACAGGCCATCCGCCGTACAATTTGGAAATTTCTGCACCATTTTGACAGCAAAAATCCTGAAAAGGCAAATATTGAACAGTTTTATTCCATGGAAAAATTGATCAACCACAATATAGATCAGTTTTTAAACACATTTTTTCTCAGTTATTCCAAATATAAAGATGAGCTGCTGGAGGTACAAAGAGAGATTGTTGATAACCTATCCGTTCCTATTATTCCTATCAATAAAGATATATGTGTTCTTCCTTTAATAGGAGAAATTGATGAAGCACGAGCTGTAAGAATTGAAGAAAAGGTTTTAATGGAAATTTCTAAGCTTCGCATTCAAGCATTGATGATCGATATGTCCGGAATCGCAAATATGGAACCTGAAATTATTGACCGATTCCTGAAAATTATCGATGGTATTGAATTAATGGGCTGCGAAGCGATCCTCACAGGCCTTCATCCGATCATTGTCAGAAAAATGATTGATCTCGGTATTACTTTTGGAGACAGGGCCATTATGAAAGGGACCCTTCAACAGGCTTTGAAAGATTATTTATCATAGACGGGCATAGTCCCATTTTAACCGGAGTCGCAGGAACTGCGGTTCTTTTTTTTACTTGAAAGCAGCTTTATTTAAAAAACAGTGACGGAGAGGAGTGAGAAACAAGAAAAATTCTTCTATACAGAAAGGATACACAAAAATTGGTTATAAACAAAGGTACGGAAAATAGCGATGCAGAAAGCACAGGGCGCACCGGTCCGCTATCACTATTAAGATAAGCGGCAGGATATGATTCGGGGTTCGGACACAAACTATTCGAGGAAGCTTTTGTTTGATTCTCCACAAAATTGCGATGGTTCATTTATGAGTTGTACTTTATGTTCCGTATAATATGGCTATATTCATTTCGCTATGCCTGTTGTCTTCACTGCTATACAGGGGCATGAGGATTTCCTTATTCATCCGGATATAATAAAGCCAAATTCGAACTATGACGACATTATTGCAGGAACAGTACGACGACTCTGCGGGAGGCATGACCTCGGTGAGACCTCCCAGTGCAACAGCATGAGGGGTCCCACCGGCCGACCGAGGAAAGTGGAAAATATTTGCGGAGCGGGTAAGCTTGAATGATCTTGTTTAAAACCGGTTTGTCCCATCTTCCTCTGAGATTAACTTATCAAAGCGAATCCTCTTATTTAAGTAATAAATAACAGGAGCTCCGGCAATCATGACGGCAAATTCTCCAACGGCTATTGTAAACCATGTAACGAAGAACGGAAAGCCAAGCACTAAATTCAACTCAAATGCAATCAGGAACATCGTGAAAGTGAAAACAAGTGTATTCAAGATCATTCTTGGCCAAATATTTTTTATATATTTAGCGGAAGCAATTGTAATCAAAAGGGCAATAATTGACTGGGCAACTCCAAAAACAAGGTCATATACCCCAAGCGGAGAAAATAAAAGGTTTGTCAAAAATACGCCGATGACAATTCCATAAATATAGTTTTTATTAAAGACTACTAAATGGTTGAAGATTTCCGATATACGAAACTGAATGTTAGTGAAGCCGAATGGCTGTATAAAAAAAGAAACCGCAATATATAATGCCGCCAAAATTCCATTGACCGCAAGTGTTTTGATATTCATTCACAAATTCTCCCCTTACGTTCAAATGCTTACATATTATACCCAAATTCAATGAACAGAGTAAATCAATATCAATTCACAGTTGACAGATGGGATTAATATGTTTTAGAATAAGGTTAAACGGGTTGATCGGATTTATTAATAAAAGGGGAGAGGCTCATGAACAACCAAGTTTCGGAACACAGACGCAAATGGCTGATGGATAAGTTGATGATTATGGGAATGCTGAGCCAAAAAGATGATGAACTGTCACTGAGAGAGCTGGAAAGAAAATACAGAAGAGTTAAATCAAAGAGCCACCCGCATAGCCAAATGGACTCCCTCCACTTTATCACCTTCACCTCATAGTTATATATACATGCAGCAGGTAAACGACTGATTCCCTGCGTCAATCACAATCTGGCAGCAGCCCTTTTCCTTCTCGGGGAAAAGGGCTGTTCATACTTACAACTCATCCAATGCATCTCCGCGCAGAAGCTGTTCAAATTCTTTCATATCTTTATTATTTGTATTAGAAAGTTGAAGAGGATGTTGCTTCTTTTGTTCACGATCCATAAAAACACCTGCTTTTGAACCTTGCGTTGCTGTGGGGTCGTTAATGATGCTTTCATACTTACCATCAGAATGAGGTGTGGTATTTGAATGAATATTATCTGTCTTACGCGGCATTCTTATCATCTCCTTTGTAGTTATCATGGGTGATATGAACAAATTTATGTATGACACCATTACGGAAATTCAAAGATTATGATTCATAGAGCATTCCAATTCTTCCTATGTTACACTATAGGAAAAAAGCAGACCAAAGGAGAATACAATGGTAAAGACGGTATTATTCGATGTGGACGGAGTGTTATTAAGCGAAGAACGCTATTTTGATATGTCCGCACTGACTGTATGGGAAGTTTTATACAGCAGTAAATATATGGGATTGAGGCCTGATAAATTTAAAGCAGATCCTGCAGATGAAGAGATTGAAAAAATCCGAAGGGACGTCTTTGTTGACGACCAAGTTTTGAAGCTGATCAAAGCAGGCGGTGTGAACGCTAACTGGGATATGATTTACCTGACAGCTTCCTATCAGATCTTGTATTTGCTGGAACAAGCAAAAGGTGAGTTAGGCTGCAGTTTGGAGAAATGGTTGAAAAATGAAATTGACCGCTCTGTCTTGATGGAAATAGGAAACACTTTGTCCGGCAAAGATATCTCAATTGATTTTACTGCCTTCCTAGATGATTTTGCAAATGCTGAGCTATCGAAAAAAGGGCTCATGGATCATTTGGACCACCTGGCTAAAGAGAAGCTTGGCATTGAAACTACTATGTTTGGAAAAATGAATGAACTTTGGTATACGTGCGAGCATGCTTCCCAAGAATGGTATGTTGGTGACAAACATATCATCCAATCAACCGGAAAACCATCGGTTCAAACCGGAAAAGCCGGTTTTATGTCGGATGAAAAAGTACTGGCAGACAAAGAATCGGTTGGAGAACTGTTTTACACACTTAGCAAAAGTGGTGTCAGGATTGGAATTGGGACAGGACGTCCTGAATTGGAAACGATCGAACCATTTAGGGCACTGGGCTGGCTTGATTATTTTGATATCAATAATATTGTTACAGCAGATGATGTATTAAGGGCCGAGCGCAGCTTCCCTGAACATGCGCCCCTTTCTAAACCGCATCCTTTTACATATATTAAGGCATTGTCCTGTAAGCAGAAGTCTGACCAGGAATGCCTGAACGAAAAGCTTCCTGTTGAAAATGGGGAGGAAACTCTCATTGTCGGTGATTCCCTGGCAGATTTGATAGCCGCAAAGGAGATGGGCTGCTTGTTTGCAGCTGTTCTTACCGGCTTATCCGGCCAGGAAGCCAGAGCAGAGTTTGAGGAGCACCAGGCGGATTATATTTTGGATGGGGTACTCGGTGTGAAGGAAGTTGTACAGTCTATGACAAAATAATATTGAAATTAAAAAAGATCCTGTCCATTAGTGGCAGGATCTTTTCATTTCATTATTGCATATTATAAGCAGGGAGATGCCCATTAGGGATTTCAAGGAACTGAACAGCTTTCAATCCATCCATTTCCACGAGTTCTTTGGCTACTTCATCATTTACTTTCTTATCAAGCGTAAGCACCATATTGGCATCGCCGCCTGCTTCTGCTCTACCTACCTGCATGGTGCCGATGTTAATGTCATGGTTGCCGAGAATGGAGCCGACACGGCCGATCATGCCAGGAACGTCGTGATGCTCAATATAGAGCAGATAACGTTCTGGGCGGACATCCACCCTGTACTCATTCATTTTCACAATGCGTGCTCCGTACCCGTTCAGGACCGTCGCTCCGATGGTTGAATGGTGATCTCCATGGTGAAGGGTCAATTCCATATAGCTTGCAAACCCTTTGCTTTCCGGATTTTTCATTACGTTGAAAGAAACTCCCTGATCATTCAAAAGGTGAAGGGCGTTTACCATATTGACAGAATCACTCAAATGGTAAGATAAAATACCTTTGATCATCGTTCGTGTCAGAAGATTGTTATCTTCTTTTGCAAGATTTCCATAGTAATGGATATCAATTTTATCAGGAGCATTTTTCAGCAGTTGGATAGCAAGTATGCCAATTTGCTCTCCCAAATCAATAAAAGGCTGAAGTTTCTTTTGAGTTTCACCGGAAACCTGCGGCATGTTGATCGCATGATGGATTGAGTCGGTTTCAAAAATATCAATGATTTCTTCACTGACTTCCTGCGCCACTTTTTCCTGAGCCTCAACAGTGGATGCACCCAAGTGTGGAGTGACAATCGCATGTGGATGGCTGAGCAGCTCTTGGTTGGATGCTGGTTCCGTTTCAAAAACATCGATGGCAGCCCCCGCCACTTGTCCGGAATTTAATCCGCGTACTAAAGCATCCTCATCGATGATCCCGCCGCGTGCACAGTTAATGATCCGTACGCCTTTTTTCGTTTTGGCGAGATAATCATCGTTGATTAATCCTTTCGTATCTTTGGTCAGCGGTGTATGAACGGTGATAAAGTCTGCTTCCCGAGCAATATCATACAAAGTCGCTTTTGTGATGTTCATCTGATTTGCACGTTCTTCTGTCAAATAAGGATCATAACCGAGAATTTTCATTCCAAATCTTTGAGCTCTTTTCGCTACTTCAGCACCGATTTTACCCATTCCGATGACACCGAGGGTTTTCTCGTACAGTTCAACCCCTTTAAAAGCGTTCCGGTCCCAATTCCCTGCAGAAGTGGACATGTGTGCATGGGGGATTCTGCGAGCCAGGGAAAGCATCATCGCCATGGTGTGCTCAGCTGCAGAAATGGTGTTGGCTCCGGGAGCGTTGATCACGAGAATCCCTTTTCTTGTCGCAGCGTTAATATCGATATTATCTACACCAACACCTGCACGGGCGACGACCCGCAGCTTTTCGGCTGCATTGAGGAGATCTTCTGTTACCTGTGTTTGGCTTCGGACGATTAACGCATCATAGTCCTTGATGATTTCTTTTAACTCTTCCGGAGACAAGCCAGATTTTTTATCTACAGTAAAATTGGGATGATCATATAGTGCTTTTAATCCACTGTCGCTAATTGAATCTGTTACGATAACCTTATACATGTTCAGACCAAACCTCCTGTGCTCTCTTAGTGGCCGCGCCCAGTACATCTTTGCCATCTATTGCTTTTACAGTCATTTCAACAGCTGTTAACACAGTTAATACATCATACGGTGTGCAATATCCCATATGGCCGATCCGGAAAATTTCGCCTGACAGTTTTTGCTGGCCTCCTGCCAAAGAAATATTAAATTTGTCTTTGATCATTTTTTTCATCTCATTTGCTTTTCCATTTTCTGGCTTTACTGCTGTGACCGTCGGAGATGCTATCTCATCTGAAGTGAGAAGTGGAATATCCAGTGCTTTGATACCTTCACGTGTCATTGTTTTTAATAGATCATGACGTTTAATGACGTTATCCAGTCCTTCCTCTTCGATCATTTGGCATACCTCCTGGGCACCATAGATTAAAGAAACGGCAGGAGTAAATGGTGTGGACTTCTTTTGCTCATAAGCATCAAAATACCGGTTCAAGTCAAAGTAGAAGCGGGCAGCCTTGTTGTTTTTCATCACTTCTTTTGCATGGTCACTGACAGCTACAAATGCTAATCCAGGGGGCAGCATTAAGGCTTTTTGTGATCCGGAAACTAAAATATCAATGTTCCAACCCGCCATATCTGCCGGTACGCCTCCAATGCAGCTTACACCATCAACAATGAATAGAGCATCAGATACACGCTTTGTCACTTCACCAAGTTCATTGATCGGATGAATGACGCTTGTAGAGGTTTCACAGTATGTAGCGAAAACAGCCTTAACCTGGTAATTGGCTGATGTAATAAAATCTTCCAGCTGTTCAGGCTGACAAACTGTTCCCCATTCCACTTCAAGCCGATGGACATTGGCACCGTGGGCTTCAAGGATTTTCGCAAAACGGTCTCCAAAAGCTCCTCCCACAATAACAACCACGTGGTCTCCAGGCTCGATCGTATTGACAGCAGCTGCTTCCAAAGCGCCTGTTCCACTTGCTGATAAGATACAAACCGGGTTGTCTGATCCGAATACCGGTTGTAACCTTGTTGCTACATCCTCAAGTAAAACAGGAAATTCTGCGCTGCGGTGTCCAATCATAGGCTTGCTCATCGCAACATTTACCCGGTTGGGTATGGGAGTCGGTCCTGGTGTAAACAAATACTCTTTGTCTAAAAACACTGATTGTTCATCCTTTCAAATGTAAAGTAAATGAAAAACCCCCCATAACAGACAGGGATGTGTCTTGTTATGAGGGACGATTATCCGTGGTGCCACCCTCGTTCACTGTTCTAAGTCATGCGTAAAGGTGCCCGTTGCCGTCCATTCCACGACGCATACTTGTAACAGTCTCGAGAAGATAACGGCATAAGCCGGGCCATGGGCCTGTTCCGGAGTGCTGGGCTGCTTGAAGTTAAAACGCCGGTTTTCACCCGCCACCGACTCTCTTAAGTTTTAACTTCATAGCCGTCTCCGTCATTACATTGTGCACTGATTCATTTATAGAAAACATTTTAGCACATTGTTTCAGTAATAAAAAGGGATAAAATATAGAAAAATGCCTGCAAAGAGATGTATCCGTTTACATATATTGTAATCAATGAAAAGTGATTCATACAAGATTCTCTCATAAAAATATAGTAATATGAAGAAAACGATATCTACAGACAGGCGGGTGAAGGAATTGAAAATAGAAGACAGTTTAGTTACCAAGACTTATTATGAAAGAAAGTTCTTGCAAGGGGACTTGGAAGATCATCCCATTCGCCAGCTGGGAGAGCTGTATGTAAAAGAGCAAAAAAAAGAAATGTCAGACCTTTCCTATATCCGATTTGCCCAAGGGGAGGTTTATTTTCATAACAGTGATTTTGAAGCGGCTATTTTCAAATGGGAAAATATACATAATGAGCTGGAGCCGTGGGCAAAGAAAAATATGGCTGATGCATATTTTGAGTTGGAACTGTTAGACACAGCCGAAGATATTTACAAATCCATCACAACAGATTCTCTCGTATTAAATACTGAGATTGCTTTACAGTTGTTCACTTTATACTTGGAACAAAACAAGTATGAAGAGGCGGATCAGATGATTAAAAATGCAGTAGCCATTCATCCGGACTACCAGAATGTAACAGAATTGGCATGCGCATTTTTTGAAGAACGTAAAGACTGGAACAGTGCTGTTGAACTTGCCGTCAAAGAGGCAGCTCGGACGAAGGCTCCGGAGTGGTTCAAAAAGCTGCACACCTTTATTGAAGATGGACAAACCGTTTCGTTTGGTCCCTCGCACTTTGTACCCATTCTTTATTTGGCACAAAAAGTAGATGTATCTATTTTTGAGCAGTTGATGGAAGCCCTTTGGGAAAAACATAGAGAAAAAGAGGAAGATTTTCTTTTATGGATCACTGAAGCAACAATTATACTGCTGGATCCGGATATACCATCAAATCATCATTGGAAATCACTGCCGCTCCTTATGGAGGATTCATTTAGACAACTCCTGTCGGGACGATATTATTTGTCGGAGCTTACGGACATTATGCCGAACTTGCTTCGCGCATGGATGAAACTGGGAAATAGAGCTGAGGGAACATTCGCAGCAACAGCTGTATTGGCCTGGAATGATGTATTTGCCGGACACATGGACGAAAAGACGGTTCAGGCTGCACAGGGATCTTTATCTCAAACAGCAGGCGTTGAACCATTGATAAAAGATAGTTCGGCATTGGCCAAATCCATTCAGGGCTGGGCCGGCAGCCGAAACCTCAACCTTCATCCAAGGTTTGAGTGGAGTCTCAATAAGCTGACGGATCTACAGTCACGCCGCATCATCGTAGCAGGAAAGTCAGCAAGTGAAAAAACTTCATTTATTCACTTAATGCTGAATCAAGGGAACGGTGATTTTATGGGCAGCCCGATTCCCGTCATGTACCAGGACGGTGAAAAAACGCAGTTGCAGCTTATTTCAAATGAAGGGATAACCACCGTTACCAATAGCAGCGAATGGATGGAATTTGAGCATAGACGTGATGCCCTTATGAAATATACAGCACGGTACCCATTTTTACATGATCATCATACGGCAGTCATTGAATATCCTGACAAGGACATCTTTAGCAATAGTGAACACTTCCATGACTATGTAAGAATGAGTGACGCCCTGTTATTTGTTCTGAACTCGGCAGAACCATTTTCCGCTGAAGAATGTGAATTCCTGTTAAAAGTAAAAGAAAAGATTCCATTGTGCCCTATCCACTTTGTGTTAAAGAAAGATAATCTATTGTCCACCGAAAAAATGGAAGAATTAAGTAAGAGGATTCATCAATACTTCCCAGAGTCAGGATTGATCACTTATTCACCGGATGGAAACGATGTACAGCAGCAGCAGGGGCTTGCCCGGTTTATGGAGGATCATTTCTCCGGGAACCCTAATGTCCGGCTGCGGACCGGGAACATGCTGTTTTTTATAAGGGGAATCATTAAGCACTTGTTGGAACAGCAGGCCAAGATAGAAGATGATCTTCATCAATCCATACAGCATGATGAAGATTTACTGGCAAGGCTTAAGGGAGCGGTCAACCAGCTGTATGATATAGAAGAAGAAAAGACGAAAACCATTCAAAATGCGTATAAATCGTTAAAAGACGAACTGCGGAAAGACCTGCTCCAGACCATTCCGAAGTTAATTAAAGAGTCTGCTGATATTCTTCGGGAAGACAGTGATTTTGGCAGCATTCATTTAAAATTAAATGAAGAAATGAATAAAAGGATTGATGAGTATGTACAATATACAGTCCATCCAACATATATCAGTTCTTTGCAGGATTGGATCAGTTTTTCCGAGAAAGAGCTGAACCGGGCACAGGAACTTTTAATTGAATGGAGTGACAGTTTAAATGATTTAATGGGCCAGGATCGGCTCCGGCTGGAATGTGATTTTCAGATTTTAGCGGACTGGCAAAGAGATGCCGACCGGATGACAGGAATTATTCAAATCGATAAGGAAAATATTTTATTAAAAAGAACTCCGGCGCAAGTATTGCTGAAAAGTGCAGGGAAAATATTTGGGGTGATCCCTGCCAATCAGACGATTATGTATAATCGTTATAAAAGCTTTATAGAAAATGAAGATTTTACGGAGACAGCTGAATCGATCGCTGATAAATTTTTCCGCCAATTTGAGCTCCTGGAAAAAGCAATACCTAGGGACATCTCGCTGTTCTTCAGGGAACCCTTTGCAGTTTTGAAGAAATCAGCGGAGTTTTATCAGGAACAGGCCGATCATAACACGGCGATGTTGGATGAGATGAAATCACATCCTGAGATGTTTCGGGATCCGGTTAAATTGTTTGAGGTCCGTCTTCGCCAAATGGAATGGCTCCAATTTCAGGCAAAAGATGAAAAGTATGTTCATTAATTCTATATCCCCTGTACAACATGGCCCAATAATGGGTACTGCTGCAAGATGATCCGGAACTTATAGGGAAAGAGGGAAAACAGTGAACATCGCATTGATTGCACACGACAAGAAAAAAGATGATATGGTTCAATTTTCAACGGCATACCGACATATTTTAGAACAGCACAAATTGTATGCAACAGGAACAACAGGAATGAGAATTCAGGAAATCACCGGCCTGGACATAGAGCGTTTTGAATCCGGGCCCCTTGGCGGGGACCAGCAAATCGGCGCACTCGTGGCCCAAAAACAAATTGACTTGATTATATTCCTTCGTGATCCTCTAACCGCGCAGCCACATGAACCGGATGTTTCCGCGCTCATGAGACTGAGTGATGTATACGGGGTACCGCTGGCGACCAACATGGGAACCGCCGAATTACTGATCCGTGGCCTGGAGCGTGGAGATCTGGATTGGAGATCAGTTGTACACAAAGAGTAACATGAATGACCAAACAGCATCCTGAAGGAGTGCTGTTTTTTTTTATGAAGTGCTGGCATTGGGGGAGTGCATCCCGTAGGAGAATCTATATTGAAAACATATGTTTCCGAAGCAACGGCTCAAATTAAGACACGGTAGGGTTTCGGTAAGAAATGCTCCCGAAGGATTAACTCATCCCAAACCACGGTAGGGTTTCTTCGGTGAGAAAACCTACTGGACAGGGGGTGAAGCGACCAACCCGCATACAGTTTGGTGGGCGTCCGTTATTTCATATCAGCAAAATCTTAATCTCTCTCATGTCACACAGCTGCCATAATATGACTTATAGCCTATTTATCTATCAGATGTTATACTACAATATAGACTCATATTTTTTAAGGGAGCTGGAAGAGTGAAATCGAATTCCACATTCACAAAGAAGATTGTTCCTCTAGCCATCGGTGTTATTGTCATCGTCGCAGCGTGCATCGTTTGGGCGATCCAAACAATGGATAAGGGAACCGTGATTCCATTCAAAGAAATGGAAGCCACGATTCAAGCTCAAAATGGTGAATTGGTTTCACTTAAGGAAACGTCCGACGGGACACTGTATCTTAAAACTCCGGACGGTGAATACATCTCCCATGTAAGGCCGAACAGCCAGACAGTGGAAGATCTTGTCCAAACTTACCATATTAGCTACCAATATTCGGACGGCAGCCATGCGGGAAATTGGGTCGTTGGAGGCCTGATTGTCCTCATGCTTGGAACAGCGTTCGTTTTGCATAAAAAAGGAAAAATAGGCGTCACTGCGATGAAAAACAGCACATCCAAAGAAACGCCGCTTCCTTCTATCACGCTCAGTGATGTTGGGGGCTTGCCTGAAGAAATGAAGGAAGAGATACTCCAGACACTGGAAATTATTAAAGAACCGGACAGATCTGCGAGAATCGGTATTGAAGCACCAAAAGGCATTTTGCTTTATGGACCTCCGGGTACTGGAAAAACATTGCTGGCGCAGGCCATTGCCCGTGAAATTGGTGCGTCCTTTTTCTCTTCGTCGGGTTCTGCCTTTACTGAGCTGTTTGTAGGGGTAGGTGCTTCGCGTGTTCGCTCCTTGTTTGAAAATGCCAGAAAGCAGAAACCGGCTGTCATTTTTATAGATGAAGTAGATGCACTTGCCGGGAAACGGAAAACGCACGGGGGAGAAGAGACCGAAAAAACATTAACGGAGCTGCTTGTCCAGCTGGACGGCGGCCACGATAACGAAGGAATTCTTTTCATTGCAGCCACAAACAGAAAAGATATGCTGGATGATGCTTTTTTGCGACCAGGAAGAATAGACTTTACTTTCCATGTACCTTTGCCAGATACAAAAGGACGTAAGGAAATTATTGACATTCATACAAGGGGAAGGAATTTAGCCCGGGATGTTGCAGCCTCCTTGGGAACACTTGCTGAAAGTACATCAGGCTTTTCGGGTGCACAAATCAGCTCGCTGTTTGACTCTGCCAGCAGAAAGGCTGTCCGGGAAGGAAGAGAACAAATTAATAAGGACGATCTGGACTATGCGATCGACCGTACCATTCTGGGGAGCACCTCACGTGCTTTGAATGATCCTGATACAAAGAGACGTGTTGCGATTCATGAAGCAGGACATGCTCTTGTTCAAGCGGTCACGAAGCCGGGGACCGTCAGAAAAGCTACCATTATTCCACGGGGCCAAGCTCTTGGCTATGTGGCACCCATCCAAAAAGAAATGCAGCTTACCACAGCAAGCGAACTGCTTGACCAAGTCAGCATGATTTTAGCAGGCGGGGTAGCTGAACGTCTATACCTTGGCGAACACAGTATTGGTGTCGGTGGCGACGTACAGCAAGCCAAGCGCCTGCTTGAACAAATGGTAGATACAGGTATGCTGCAGGATAGTTTTACTTTAACTTTCCAAGAACAGGAAAAAGAAAAGAGAATGCAAGAGCTTTTTCAAGAAGCATTAGAAAAAACAGAGCTGATCATTGATGCGCACAAAGAAGAATATGAACATCTTGTGGAAGCGTTGATGGTCAAAGAAACTTTGGATGGCTCCGAGGTACAGGCAATCGTAGATGGCGAAGCTTTTGATGTGAAAAAGGAAGAATTCCTAATCAATTCATAATGAATGGATCCTCTTATCTCATTTAGATAAGGGGATTTTTTGTTTATCTGAAAAAATGTCGCCGGTACATTTCCCGAAAAAGCCATATATCCTCTGATAAAAGGGCCAGTATTTAGGTTATGATGAGAATAAGATCCACAAGAGGGCTGTGCCTAAAATGAACGGATCAAAAAATAGGGAGGAACATAAACCATGAAAAAGTCATTATTGATGATTTTGACAGTAATACTTTTGGTTTTTGGAATGGCTGCCTGTGGAAATGGAAGTAATGGGACGGAGGAAGAGGAGATTCCGCAGCCGCTTGAAGTAGAATTGGAAGTACAAGAAACAGCTGGTGTAGGGGAAAGTGTGTCTTTTAAAGCAACTGTTACCCAAGGTGAGGAAGCAATAAAAGATGCGGATGAAGTAGTATTTGAAGTATGGGAAGAGGGAAAAAAAGACGACAGTGAAATGATTGATGCCAAGAATAATAAAGACGGAACATATGAAGCAGAAAAGTCTTTTGACCATGACGGTGTTTTCACTGTACAAGTTCATGTAACAGCCAGAGGCCTGCATACGATGCCGAAAAAATCCGTTACGGTTGGAGAGGGAGCTCCGGTTGACGATGCAAGTGCTCATCATCATGAAGGACATGGGGACCACCATGAAGGCTTTGGAATGCACTTTGAACAAACTGAGGAATTGACAGCAGGCAAAGAAACAGAGCTGATGGTGCATTTGCAGGATGGGGATCATCCAATGGAAGGCGCACGGGTTCGTTTTGAAATTTGGCATGAAAATGAAGTTGACCAGCATGAATTTGTTGATGCGAAGGAATCCCAGGCCGGTGAATACATCGGAAGCTATGATTTTAACGAAGCTGGCAAGTACACCATTCAAGTACATGTTGAAAATGATGATGGGCTTCACGAACATGAGGAACATCAAGTGGAAGTAAAGTAAAGGAAAAGGAACGTTGCCGGATCGTGCAGACGTTCCTTTTTCCATTCTGTTAAAAGTATGCATGGCGGAGAAGGTGGGATTCGAACCCACGCCGCGGCGGCCCGCCCTAATGCATTTCGAGTGCATCCCCTTCAGCCGGACTTGGGTACTTCTCCGTATTGGAAGAGAAAAACGCTCCTGTTTGGAGACCGTTATTGTTTTTGTATAAAAAGATCGTCGGGCTTATTTTTTATTTACTTTTCGGATATCCGGACAGGATGTCCTGGTTCTATAGTACAACAGGAAGTGTGTATGGAGACAATCGGTACTTATCCTTCCTATGTGCCTGGTCCAAGATCCAAGCCGGCAGGATAAATGGTCTTTGCCTAGAAAAGCCGTCCGCCGCGAAGAGGCATGAAGCATGTAGTGCTAATACCAAGGAATTGTTGGCGGGGCTGATCGTGGCGCTCCCGCTTTTCACATCAAAGGTTCAGTGCTGGTGACAGGCTTTGAACCTGCGGCCCCATCATTAGGAGTGATGTGCACTACCAGCTGTGCTACACCAGCAAATTATAAAAATAATAAACTGTCTGCAAAGGATTTTCAATTATTTTTGCTTGTAAAAGAACCGGTCTTTTCCATTTAGTTTTGCAAAAGACAGTTAGCAAAACTTAGAATGACCAATGTAAAAGATGTTTTACATTCCGGGCAATGCCAATGATCATGAAGGCCTCTTTCAAATCAACCTCTCGATATAGAGAGACGAAAAAAGGACCCCTTCAGATCGTGCCCCATTGAAAGAGTACTCCGCTTTGTTCCCCTGTTGTCCCGCTACAATTGTTTAACACAAAAAAGACTGTCTTAGAAAGTTAGTTTTTCACCTATTTTCTAGACAGTCTGACATTCTTATGATTAATTTTCCTGAAAAGTTTCTGCCCGTGCCCCTTTTTTGTCAACTTCCATGACTTCAACTGTATAATCCGGCAGCTCCACTTGCATTCCTTTTGCAATAGCTGGTCCGGAACCTTTAGGTGCAAATGAAATCATGGTTGGTCCGGCTCCGCTGATGACAGTGCCATACGCACCCATTTCCTTTGCTTTCAGCCGGATTTTTTCGTAATTGGGAATAAGGGATGCACGGTAGGGTTCATGAAAGAGATCCGCTTCCATCATCCTGCCGGCGAGTTCATAATCTCCTGAAATAAGCCCGGCAATCATTACGTTTCCGATACCGCTTGCTGCAGTCGAATCAGCCATGCTCCATGTATCGGGCAGCACTTTTCTTGCGGTTTCCGTTTTGAGTTCAAAATCTGGAACATAGAGGACTAAATCTACTTGCAATTCGTCTGTTCGAAAATACTCGACTTGGTCCGTCTTCTTTGTAGCCGCTGTAACAATAAAACCTCCGAAAAGAGCCGGAGCTACGTTATCCGGATGACCTTCAAACTTTGTTGCCCATTCCAGCTTCCTGTCCAGATCTAAATTCAGGCTGCAGAGCTGATTGGCAAGTTCAATACCTGCCACAACAGCTGAAGCGCTGCTGCCCATCCCCCGAGCCAGCGGAATATCACTTTTAACAATCACTTTACAAGGAGAAAGAGCGGCTCCGTATTCCGAAGCCAGCCTTTCTGCTATTTGATAAATAAAATGCTGTTCAGCATCTTCTGCAGGAGGCAGATGTTTGGAGCGAGTCTCAAAAACCCACTCATCATGCTCCCTTACGTGCAGTGTCAAATATCGGTTCAACGCCATTCCGGCCGAATCAAAACCGGGTCCGATGTTGGCGGTACTCGCCGGAACAGTGATTGTGAAGTTCATCATTTTTCGACAACGCCTTTAATGTATTCAACGATGGCAGTTTCATCATTTGGAAGTACGACAGGGTCATACTCAATTTGAGAGATAGCAGTTTGAGGATCTTTCAATCCGTTTCCTGTCAGGACTGCAACCACTTTGCTTCCTTTAGGGATACTGCCGTTTTTCACCTGCTGAACCACGCCAGCGATGGATGCGCAGGATCCCGGCTCTGCAAATACGCCTTCTTTGCTGGTAATGAGCTGATAAGCATGTAAAATCTCTTCATCAGTTACAGCTTCAATTTTTCCTCCTGATTCGTCCCTTGCTGCAGTTGCCAAATCCCAGCTGGCAGGGTTTCCGATACGAATAGCAGTTGCAACAGTTTCGGGCTGTGCAATCGGTTCGCCTTTTACGATTGCAGCTGCACCCTCTGCTTCAAAACCGAACATTTTAGGCAGACCTGTCTGTTTCTCCTCGTTGTACTCTTTGAAACCTTTCCAATAAGCACTGATGTTTCCGGCGTTTCCGACTGGGATTGCCAGGATGTCCGGAGCAGAGCCCAGCTGATCGCAAACTTCAAAAGCAGCCGTCTTCTGTCCTTCAATTCTATATGGATTCACAGAATTTACGAGTGTTACAGGTGCTGATTCGCTCACTGTACGAACCACTTGTAAAGCTTCATCAAAGTTTCCTTCAATTTCTACGATTTCCGCACCATACATCATCGCCTGGGCGAGCTTTCCGAGAGCCACTTTACCATTAGGTATGACGACGATGGCCCTGATGCCAGCTCTGGCAGCGTAGGCAGCAGCAGCGGCAGATGTATTTCCTGTTGATGCACAAATGACGGATCTGCTGCCGTCTTCAACAGCTTTTGCAACAGCCATCACCATCCCGCGGTCTTTAAAAGACCCCGTAGGATTGGCGCCCTCAATTTTTGCGTACAATTCAATTCCCAATTCGTTTGATAAATGGGCCAGATGTACTAATGGTGTATTTCCTTCCTGTAGTGTTAATTTTGGTGTGTTATCTGTCACAGGCAGATATTTTTGATAATGCGAGATCAGGCCCGGCCAGTTCATGCTTCTCCATTCCCCTCTACACGATAATAGCTGATAACGTCTTTGACAACTTCCATATCTCTAAGCTTCATTAAAGCTTCCTGGAAGTTATCCAGGGAAACTCTGTGAGTAACAATAATGATTTCAGCCAACTCCCCTTTATTGAGCGGAGTTTGCAAGATTTTTTCAAAACTGATCCCCAGTTCATTAAATAATGTGGTGATTTGTGAAAATGCACCGACTTCGTCGGCCAAATGAAGCCTGAAATAAAATTGTCCAAAACGTTCCTTAGGTGATTTTAACACACTTTCATACCTTGGAGCTATAGCACTTTTTCCTGTTACGCCGAGAAGCATATTTTTAATGACTGCCATAACGTCTGCCATGACTGCAGTGGCTGTCGGCAGGCTTCCTGCACCTGGACCGTAGAACATCGTTTCGCCGACTGCTTCCCCTTGGACATAGATGGCGTTATATTCATTTTTAACAGACGATAGCGGATGGCTTTTTGACAAAAACGTCGGCTGGACGTTAACTTCGACCTTTTGGTCATCTACTTGGGCAAAACCGATCAGTTTCATGGAGTAGCCTAATTTTTTCCCGTAATGAAGGTCCTCCAGGTCGATTTTGCTGATTCCCTCCACTTCAACATCGTCAAGAGATACGCTCGTTGAAAAAGCAAGTCTGGAAAGAATTGCCATTTTTCTTGCTGCATCCAATCCTTCGACGTCAGCCGTTGGATCAGCTTCCGCAAAGCCGAGCTCCTGCGCTTGATTCAACGCTGTTTCATAGGAAAGACCGTCTTCTTCCATTTTTGTTAAAATGTAATTGGTAGTACCGTTGACGATCCCCATAACCTTCTTCAATTTATCTGATACCAAACCTTCTGTCAGTCCGCGTAAAATCGGAATACCGCCTCCGACGCTCGCTTCGTAAAATAAGTCAACGCCGTTTTCCACTGCAGCTTTCTGCAATTCCGGACCATGAAGAGCGATCAAATCCTTGTTTGCCGTTACTACATGTTTCTTGGCTTGGATAGCTTTTGTGATATGGTCCTTTGCTTCTTCAATACCGCCCATCACTTCAACAACCAGATCAATTTCAGGGTCTTGCAGAATATCATCCGGGTTCGAGGTGAGGAATGTCTGCCCAACTTCAATATCTCTTTCTTTATCCGTATTCCGGACAAGAATGCTTTTTACCTTGACACCAGTGCCAAGCCTATATTGCAGCTCATCCTGATGGTTTTGTATAATTTGTACAACTCCGGAACCAACCGTTCCCAAACCTAATAATCCGATAGATACATAGTCTTTATTCATTCTTATTCCTCACCTTTCTGTCTGTCTATAAAGTACATTTGTCTTTTTATAGTAGACATTCAAGTGTCAAAAGTCAAGGTGTTTTTTACTGCTTTCCTCGGAGAACAGAGTGAAAGAGGAGTTCGAGACTTTATCACGAAATATTTATTGAAGTATATCGAAGTTTTGAGGAGGAATCGTGCATGCTTGAACCAATGAACAGGTCACATGTTGCCGGGAAAAGGCCCGGAACGTGGAATAAAAAGAAAATCACCCTGATTTCCGGAATTATATTGATGTTACTAACGATTGCAGCCTGTATCGGGATATCCATTTATGTGGGAACAAGTTTGATTAAGCCGGAAAAGCAGGCCGTTGAATTGCTTCCAAGTGATTACGAAATGGATTATAGGGATATAGAATTTGTTAGCAGGGATCAAACGACAAAACTTTCTGGATGGGTTTTAGAACCGCTTGTTCCGGTTAAAATGAATGTAATTTTTGCCCATGGCTATAAAGGAAATCGATATCAGGAAAATATTCCTTTTTTGCCGCTTGCCAACAACTTGCTGGCCGATGGGTATCGTGTGATCATGTTTGACTTCCGGAATGCGGGAGAGTCGGGAGGAGACATGACAACTGTCGGTGCTATGGAAAAACTTGATTTACTGGGTGCGATAGACTGGACAACGGCAAATTATAAGGAGCCGGTGGGATTGCTTGGTATCTCCATGGGAGCTTCCACATCCATTTTGGCTGCTGCTGAATCAGAAGAGGTGGTTGCTGTTGTTGCCGACAGTCCTTTCAGTGATTTGGATGACTATCTGGAAGAAAACATGCCCGCTTGGACAAACCTTCCGAATTTTCCATTCACACCTTTAATCTTAACTATTATTCCGTTAATGGCCGATATTGATTTGGAGGAGGCAAGCCCTGTTAGTGTGCTGGATAAAGTATCACCGAGACCTATCCTTTTCATCCATAATAAAGGGGATGGTTCCATCCCATATACGGAAAGCGAAATCATGGCCAAAAAGGATCCGGAGCATTTTTCTATATGGCTGACGGATGGAGAGGGGCACGTGAAGTCTTTTGAGCAAAATACAGAGGAATACGTGGACAGGGTAAAAACTTTTTTTGAAGCAGCACTGGAAAAAAATAGTTGAAGGAGGTCAGGAGATGAATCCGCTGAGCAAAGCATTTTTCCGGAAGCCAACACTTGAACTGGCAGAGTCTCTTCTGGGCTGCCTGCTTGTCAAAGAGACAGAGGAGGGCTTGGCCGCCGGATTGATTGTAGAAACTGAAGCGTACAAAGGTCCTCATGACCGCGCGGCCCACAGTTTTGGAAATAGAAGAACAAAACGGACGGAGATCATGTTTGGAGAGGCGGGGCTTGTTTATACATATACCATGCACACACATTGCCTGATCAACGTTGTAAGTGCGGGAGTGGATGAACCGGAAGCTGTGCTGATACGAGCTTTGGAGCCGCAGAAAGGCATAGATCTAATGTTAAAAAGACGGCCGGTGGATAAAATGAAAAATTTGACGAACGGTCCGGGAAAATTGACCAAGGCCATGGGGATCACCATGGAGGATTATGGGCGAAAGCTTTCTGAACGGCCGCTTTATATAACCAAGGGTAAGGCGCCTTCTGAAATCGAACGAGGTCCTCGTATAGGCATACAAAATTCGGGGGAGGCACGCGATTATCCATGGCGGTATTGGATCAAAGGAAATCCATATGTTTCCAAATAAAGGATAAGTGAGCATCCGCATGAGCTCAACTTATCCATCTTTTTCGACCATGATTTCAAAGTTGTAACATTTTTATTCTTTTACAGTATTTCCCATGGAAATCGACAATCTGTTCCACATATTTATTTGATTAATGATCATAATCAGGTCTACATATTCTTTTTCATTATAATGTTCTCTGACACGCTGATACAATTCATCACTCACGCCTTTTTCTGCAATAAGCGTTACGTTTTCTGCTAATTCCAATGCCAATTTTTCTTTCGGACTAAATATGTTTGCTTCATTCCAGTCTTTTAATTGATTGATTTGCTTATCTGTTACTTTTAGTTTTTTTGCTGTTTTTGTATGCATGTTTAAACAGTAGGAACAGCCATTGATTTGTGAGACGCGTATTTTGATGAGCTCCCTCAATTTTTTATCAATGAACGTTTTCTTTGTGTATTTCTCCAATTCCATCATTTTTTCTAAAGCATTTGGTGCTGCTTTAAAATAGTTCATTCTATTTTCCATTTTGATGAACCCTGCTCCTTTTACCAACCCTTTACTAAAAAGTTTGCTCATGTTCAATCCCTCTTTTCTTTTTTTACTTTCAATTTTGGAAATGATATTTCAGGAGTGATACTTCCATTTTATAAATTACTCAAACCTGCTATTCATCCATGGCAGATTCCATTTCTTCGGAAAGGCTGCTTGCTTTGACTGCATAACTGCCCTTATCATGTCCTTACAAATCAGAAATACCTTTTCCGCCCGCTGTTCCACTACTTTATGAACTTGAATATAAACCATAGCTTGAGATGGGAGTATTCTCCATTAAATTAGCGATTTGTTCTAGTAATACCTTTTAATATTTGCAGAATTCTGTGTTTGATTAGGGTAAATCAAGGAATGTGCGGAATTTCTATTGTATGGCGGACAAAAACTGGGTTCATTTGTTCATAAAAAGTTACATCTACATATGAAAAATGAGTTTGACATGTGTGTTCGTATTAGTGTACTATTTAATTAATACACTAATACAACGGAGGTACGGATATTGAGTGCGTTTATGGGTCTGTTAAAAAAGGATGTAAGTTTAATGAAATTTTGGTATCTTGTCTGGCTGGCCGTTATGTTTCTCGGGATGGCCGCAATTTATGGACTCTCTTTATATGTATCGGAACCGACCATTACGGTGCCTTTTTTGGCCATGATGGCGGGGATTCATATGTTTCTTGCTCCCATTTTTCTGCTGACAATTCTAAACCTTGAGGGAAAGACACAGCTCTGGCTTTATAATCCCCAGGGAAGCATAAAGTTACTGCTGTCTAAAGTTAGTGCTGCAGCCATTATTCAGCTGATTACACAGGTAATCATTTCTTTATATGGATTGGCTGTAATGAAAATTTTGGTTGACGGCGGAGTGATTGAGCATTTCAGTCATCTTCTTCCGTTTAAACAAGGGGTTTATATGAATTTAGGTATCTTTGCGACTTCGATGTATATATCGGTTTGGGTCATTTTTCTATGGACAATTTACCACTCTCTTGGCAGGTTTCCTGCCATTCGAAACTTTCGCTGGCTGGCAGTCATCCTTGTATGGGTTGCCTATAATTTGGTTGAAGCCCTACTTGTAAAGTTGAAAATATTAAACAATGAAATGTTCTCCTTTGGAATCAATGTAAACATAGCTCCAAAAATGACCTACGAAGATGGCTGGCAAATTATTTATACGGATGCATCGCTTCCCATCATAATCATTTTATTTTATGCCACTGTATCAGTCGTAATTTTCCTCCTCGCCAGTTGGCTGTTGGACAGAAAAGTGGAGGTGTAAGGCATGGCTCATGATTATGAGGCTTCCAAGCCCATTTATATACAAATTATGGAAAAGGTTTTTCAGCAGATCATTCGCGGTGAGATCAATCCGGGCGATAAGCTGCCCTCTGTAAGGGAAATGGCAGTTCAATCGGGTGTTAACCCAAATACGATACAACGGTCATATGCCGAAATGGAAAGGATGGGAATTGTGGAAACAAAGCGCGGCCAGGGAACATTTGTGATCAATCGTGAAAGTATTGTTGAGGAATTAAGGGACTCTATGCAGACAGAAGTTATCGGACAGTTTGTCAGAAGCATGGAAGAACTGGGGTACACAAAACAGCAAATCATAAAGGGATTACAACAATATCTGAAAGAGAGTGATCGGACATGACTGTTGAACTGCGCGGGGTAACCAAAAGATATGGATCTGAAAAAGCCTTAAATAATGTGACGCTTCGGTTTAAGCCGGGTAAAATTTACGGACTGCTTGGTCCCAATGGAAGCGGAAAGTCGACAACCTTAAAAATGATTACAGGGCTCGTCTATCCGAACAGTGGAACAGTATCAGTTCTGCAGGAAAAAGTAACGAGAAGAATCAGCAAACATGTTGCGTATTTGACGGAACTCGATATGTTTTATGATTCATTTACATGTGGAAAGATGATTGATTTCTATGACTCCCAATTTTCCGATTTTGATAGGGAGAAGGCCATGCAGCTTTTACAGGAGATGGATGTACCGAAGGATAAAAAAATAAAACAGCTGTCAAAGGGAAACAGGGGCAGATTGAAACTCGTACTCACTTTGGCCAGGGACGTCCCGGTTGTTTTGCTGGATGAGCCATTTTCCGGACTGGACCCGATGGTAAGAGACTCGATTGTGAAAAGTCTTCTGAATTATGTCCAATTTGACAAACAGACTGTGATCATCGCTACACACGAAATTGATGAGATTGAACCGTTACTCGATGAAGTGGCGGCTATCTATAACGGCGATGTGATCGGCCAACAAAATGTGGAAACACTTCGTGAAGCGGAAGGTGTCTCTGTGTTGGAATGGTTTAAATCCATCATGGAACAACACTCCGGAAAGGATGTGTCCTAATTCATGGCAGCAGTTGTTGAACTTCAAAATGTAACGAAAACGATTCGCGGAAAAAAGATTATTGATAATCTCACCTTCCAGATTGAAGCCGGGGAAGTTTTTGGCTTCCTGGGTCCAAACGGGGCCGGAAAAACGACAACCATCCGAATGATTGTGGGGTTAATTGGCATGACTGAAGGTGAAATCAAGATTTGCGGAAGAAGTATCTGTAAAGACTACGAGAAGGCCATCAGTCATGTGGGAGCCATCGTTGAAAATCCGGAGCTGTATAAGTTTTTGACCGGTTACCAAAATTTACTCCAGGCTTCCCGTCTGATTAAAGGGATAACGAAAGAAAAAATAGATGAATCTGTGAGACTAGTCGGTTTAACTGAAAGAATTCATGACAAGGTAAAAACTTATTCATTAGGGATGAGACAAAGATTGGGGATCGCTCAAAGCCTTCTGCACGATCCTGAAATCCTTATCCTGGATGAGCCGACGAATGGTCTGGACCCTGCCGGGATCAGAGAGATTAGAAATCATTTAAGGTATTTAGCCAAGGAAAAGAATCTTGCCATTATCGTATCAAGCCATCTGCTTTCTGAGATGGAAATGATGTGCGACCGGATTGCCGTTATTCAAAAAGGAAAGCTGATCAGTGTCCAACATGTTCATAAAGCTGAAGCCGAACAAGAGAAAAAGAACTATTTTCTAGATGTTAATAACCGGAAGGAAGCAATGAAAATTCTGGCGGCAAATCATTTTCAGGCGGTGAAGGTTCAAGAGGGAATTCGCGTATTGGCGGAAACATGCCAAATTCCCGATTTGCTCCGGCTGCTGCTTGATCACGATGTACTCGTATTTGAATGCAGTCCGCTGAAAAAATCACTGGAAGATCGATTTTTGGAAATGACAAGGCAGGAGGAGGTACCGGAAATTGTTTAATTTGGTACGAAATGAATGGGAAAAAATTTTTAGACAGTCGAGCACTTATCTAATGATCGGGCTCCTCATTTTGTGTATAGTGGCTGCTGCTGGAATCACCAAATATATGGAAGGAAAAGAAAAGGCAGCTTCCAACGATTGGAAGCAGGAACTCGCTGCCCAAAACGAATCGTTACTAAAGGAGTCTGACGGAATACAGATCACAACGCCGTCTATGAGGGCATTCACGGAAAAACAGGTGGCCTTGAACGAGTATCGGATTGAACATGATATACCTCCTACTACCGAAAATACGGTCTGGACCTTTATCAATGATTCGGCTTCTCTCATCCCTTTTGCCGGATTGTTTGTATTGGTGATTGCCGCAGGAATTGTAGCCAATGAATTTACATGGGGAACGGTGAAAATTCTCCTAATAAAACCTTATCAGCGCTGGAAAATTCTCCTTTCAAAATATATTGCCGTAAATCTGTTTCTAATTTTCATGCTTGCTATATTGTTTGTTGGTGCAGGGCTGATAGGAACCATTCTTTTTGGTACGGGTAATGCGGCAAACAACGTCCATCTGGCTTATGTAAACGGACGGGTGGAAGAGCAAAGTTTACTCTTCTATCTATTAAAGTCCTACGTCCTTCATGCGATCGGGGTCGTTTTGCTGGCAGCCATGGCTTTTATGATTTCAGCTGTATTCAGAAACAGTGCTTTGGCCATTGGTCTATCTGTATTCCTTCTTTTTACTGGCGGAACTGTTACGAACCTGCTGGCAAGCAAATTTAACTGGGCCAAATACAGCCTGTTTGCCAATACAGACCTAATGCAGTATATTGACGGGATTCCCCTGGTGGAAGGCATGACCATGAAGTTTTCTGTTATAGTATTATTGATCTATTTTTTAGTCTTTCATCTCCTGGCATTTTCCATTTTTTTAAAGCGTGATATCGCGTCATAATAACATTTAATGAGGAAATAGGGACTTCATTCCTATTTCTGATAAACTGTAAAAATAATTTTATAGTATAATAAAAGAACTGTAAATATTTCCCTCTTTTTGGTATATTTAGGATGTAACGAAAAAGCAAATGAATGACCCTTCTCCATCTTTCATAGAATAATAGAAGGCAATTTTTTTGCTGAACCGTTGCCAAAATATTGAAAAGGGGGATTAAGTTTGAAAAGGAAACGGTTGATGCTGATCAGTTTTGTAACCGCATTCATTTTGCTTCTTACCGGCTGCTTCAGTGGTGAGACAGAGTCTACGCCTGATTCGTCTGATGGTGAAAAATCCAGTGAAGAAGGCGGCAAGAAAGTATTGAATCTCAACAACAATGAAGAGCCGGGCTCACTTCATCCGGGCAAAGCCCAAGGAACTCATGATTCATGGATTTTGGAACATGCTTTTGAAGGATTGACAAAGAAGACGCCTGAAGGAGAAATTGTCGACGGAATGGCCAGAGACTGGGAAGTCAGTGAAGATGGGATTACATGGACTTTTCATTTGAAAGAGGATGTCGAGTGGTCAAATGGAGATCCCGTGACAGCCCATGACTTTGAGTACGCTTGGAAACATGTGCTCAATCCTGAAACCGCTGCCGAATATGCATATCAACTATACTATTTAAAAGGCGGAGAAGAATATAACAGCTCCGAGAACAAGGATGAGCACGCGGAATTGGAAGAAAATGTCGGGATAAAAGCCCTGGATGATCATACGCTTGAAGTGACTCTTGCGGAACCGACACCCTACTTCCTGGATTTGACATCATTTTACACTTATTATCCTGTGAATAAAAAAGTTCAGGAAGAGAACCCTGACTGGGCACTGGAAGCCGACACCTATGTGTCAAACGGTGCTTTCAAGCTCACGGAATGGAAACATAAAGACAGTTTGAAACTGGAGAAGAACGAAAATTACTATGACAAGGACAAGATCCATCTGGATGAAGTCAACTTTGTCATTATTGACAATGCGGACACTGCCTGGCAAATGTATCAGGCCGGCGATCTTGATTTGGTTTATCCGCTGCCTCCAGATGTCCAGGGTGAACTGAGCAGCAAAGATGACCCTGAGTTTGAAATTGCTCCGGATTTAGCAGTGTACTATTACAATCTTAACAATGAAGTACAACCATTCAATAACAAAAAAGTGAGAAAAGCTTTGTCTATGGCCATCGACCGCAAGGCGCTGGTTGAACATGTATCCCAAGGCGGGCAGCAGCCTGCGTATGGTGTCATTCCACCGGGGATCCCCGATGCACAGGGGGATTTTCAGGAGAATTCCGGAGACTTGTTTAAAGAAGATATAGGCGAAGCGAAAAAGCTGTTGGCTGAAGGACTTGCGGAGGAAGGCTTAAGTGAAATGCCTGAATTTACGCTTACGTATAATACGGACGAAGGTCACAAAAAAATAGCGGAAGCTGTGCAGGAAATGTGGCGTAAAAACCTTGATGTACATGTCACTTTGGAAAACGTGGAGTTCCAAGTGAAGCTGGACCGGGAAAAAGCAGGGGATTACCAAATTTCACGGGCAGGCTGGGTAGGTGACTACGTGGATCCGATGACGTTCATGGATCTATGGGTAACGGGCGGCTCTTTTAATGATGCCAACTGGAGTCATTCAGAATACGATCAGAATATCAAATTTGCGAAATCATCCATGGATGAAAAAGAACGCATGGATGCCCTCCATAAAGCAGAAGAAATATTAATGGATGAGATGCCCATCATCCCGATTTATTTCTACACAAAACCTTTTACAGTGAAACCATATGTATCAGGTATCTTTACACCTATCAACCGTTATCCGCAGTTCATTTATGCTGACATTGAAAAGTAAACCGTGTCCAAAATCGAGGTATGCCGTCCTGGCATACCCGGTTTTGGTGTGAATGATAAGCTGCACTCATTATACCTATCAACCATTCAAGAGTTGGGAAGACAAGAGATGAAAGAGGTGTAATAGATGTGGAAATATACAATAAAGCGATTGTTTTGGGCAATGGTTACTGTGTGGGTGATCATAACTCTCACTTTTATTATTATGAAAATCATTCCCGGGAACCCGTTTGCCAGAGAAGGAGCGTTGCCCCCGGCTGTATATAATAACCTGCAGAGCCATTACAATTTGGATAAACCGGAAATTGTCCAGTATGGCCTTTATCTAAAATCCGTTCTCCAATTCGATTTTGGCCCGTCCATGAAAACCCAATCTATATCAGTCAATGACTATATTAAAAAAGGGTTTCCCATTTCCCTTCATTTGGGGCTGCAGGCCCTATTCATAGCCATTACGTTTGGATTAATCCTTGGAGTGATCGCGGCATTAAACAGAAACCGGTGGCCGGATTACTCTTCAATGGTTCTGGCAATCATCGGCCTGTCCGTTCCAAATTTTGTTCTAGCCACATTTCTGATTCACTATGTGGCAGTTGAATGGAACCTGCTGCCGGTTGCCACCTGGAAGTCGTGGTCACACACCATTTTGCCATCCATTGCACTGGCCATGATGCCGATGGCATACATTGCACGGTTAATGAGATCCAGTATGCTGGAAGTAATGAGCCAGGACTATATGTTAACTGCAAAAGCGAAGGGATTGTCAACCGGTGTCATTTTACTTAAACATGCCATTCGAAATGCGATTCTCCCGGTCGTGACTGTCCTGGGCATTCTGACCGCCAACCTGGTGACGGGAAGTTTTATTATTGAGCATATTTTCGGAATTCCGGGAATGGGGGAAATGTTTGTAAAAAGCATATTCAGCCGTGATTATCCGGTTATTTTGGGGTCAACGATTTTTTACAGCATCATTCTTGTTATACTGCTTTTAATTGTGGACATCGCCTATACATGGATTGACCCGAGAATCAAAATTACAAAGGAGAGCGGCTCATGAGCAAGCAGGATCTAAAATTGCCAGAAGAACTGTTTTTGCCTGCAGAGGACAATTTTAAGGAAGCTGAAAAAATTTCAAGGCCATCCGTTTCCTACTGGTCCGATGTATGGCGCAGGCTCGGTGAGAACAAACTTGCGATGCTTGGTCTGATAGTCATCATTATTTTAATTATTATGGCGGTCATCGGCCCTCACTTGAACGGGTACACCTATTATGAACAGGATTTTACAAAAAAGAATGTAAGACCTAATGCGGAACATTGGTTTGGAACCGATTCTGCCGGCAGGGATATATTTACCCGAAGCTGGTATGGCGCCAGAATTTCACTTTTTATTGGAGTTATGGCTGCACTGATTGACTTTTTGGTAGGCGTGGTATACGGCGGTATTTCAGCGATCAAAGGCGGCCGCGTAGATCATGCCATGATGAGAATAGCTGAAATTCTATATGCTATCCCCTACCTGCTGGTGGTGATTTTGGTCATGATTGTCATGGAAAGAGGAATCTGGCCGATCATTATCGCTCTGTCGATCACCGGATGGATTCAAATGGCCCGTCTTGTAAGGGGGCAAGTCCTGCAATTAAAAGAACTGGAATTTGTCCAGGCCTCCAATGCGATGGGGGCAAAAATGGGATGGGTATTAAAAAAACATATGATTCCCAATACATTGGGGCCGATTCTCGTCAATATTACCCTCACCGTTCCGACAGCTATTTTTGCCGAGGCGACTTTAAGCTTTCTTGGATTGGGTGTACAGGCCCCTCAAGCCAGCTGGGGAACGCTCGTCAGTGATTCACTTGGCAGTATTCATGTAGGGCATTTTTACCAACTATTCATACCCGCCATCTTAATCTCTTTGACCATGCTGGCATTTAATGTATTTGGGGACGGACTCAGGGATGCACTCGACCCCAAATTGCGGGAATAGAGAGGGGGGACATGATGAGCAACATTTTGGAAGTAGAAGATTTACATGTATCTTTTCACACATATGCAGGAGAGGTAAAAGCTGTCAGGGGTGTTCATTTTACAATCGGCCAGGGAGAGACGGTCGCCATTGTCGGGGAATCAGGATGCGGAAAAAGCGTTACAGCGAAATCAGTCATGAGGCTGCTCCCTTCACCTCCAGCTCAATACAAGCAGGGATCTGTGAAGTTTCAGGGGAATAACTTATTGGATGCCACTGAAAAAGATATGCGGAGGATCAGGGGAAATCAAATCAGTATGATTTTTCAGGATCCGATGACATCTCTGAATCCAACGAGCAAGATAGGCAAACAAATTATGGAAGCTATTTTAAAACATCATGACATCAGTAAAAAGGCTGCAGCTGAAAAAGCAGTAGAGATGTTGAAGTTAGTAGGAATTCCACAGGCAGATAAGCGTTTTTATCAATACCCCCATGAATTTTCCGGAGGAATGAGGCAAAGGGCCATGATTGCCATGGCACTTGCATGCAGCCCCCGCCTGCTGATTGCGGATGAACCGACAACTGCTCTTGATGTGACCATACAGGCCCAAATACTGGAATTGATGAAGGATATTCAGAAGGACATGGGAACGGCTATCATGTTAATTACCCATGACTTGGGAGTTGTAGCTGAAATGGCTGATCGGGTAGTCGTTATGTATGCCGGACAGGTAGTGGAATCAGGTACGGTGAAAGAGCTGTTTGCCCATCCGCAGCATCCGTATACGATGGGACTGTTGAATTCTATCCCGCGTTTGGATATGGATAAAAACCAGCCGCTTTCTCCCATTATCGGAACACCGCCAGATTTGATAGATCCGCCGGAAGGCTGCCCGTTTTATGCCAGGTGTCAATACGCTATGCGCATATGTAAACATCATGACCCGGATTTGGAAAAAGTGAAGACCAATCAATGGGCTGCCTGCTGGCTCCACCACCCGATGGCTCATAAAAGAGTGAGTTCGTGAAAAGGAGGAAGCAGATGACACCGAAGCTGCAAGAAAAAAACTCTTTGGAACAGGGAAGCGCTTCTTATCCGTTGGTTCAAGTGGAGGGTTTAAAAAAATATTTTACAGTTGGAGACAAGAAGCTTAAAGCCGTTGATGGTTTAAATCTGGATATATTTGAAGGGGAAACCGTCGGCCTTGTTGGAGAAAGCGGATGCGGCAAGTCCACGGCCGGCCGAACGATGATCCGTTTACATGAACCGACTTCCGGTCAAGTTTTGTATAACGGAAAAAATATCTTTGACAAAAGTGAGCGTGACATGTCCAGGCTGCGCAAGGAAATTCAAATGATTTTCCAAGATCCATATGCCTCATTAAATCCCAGGATGACGGTTGAAGACATTATCGGTGAGCCTTTTGCAATCCATCATACGTTGGGAGGAAAAAAGAAAAAGGAACGAATCAAGGAACTGCTTCGGCTTGTCGGATTACAAGCAGATCATATCAGCCGCTTTCCACATGAGTTTAGCGGCGGACAACGCCAGCGGATCGGCATTGCCCGGGCGTTGGCTCTTGATCCCAAATTTATCGTCTGTGACGAGCCGATTTCCGCATTGGATGTATCCATACAGGCCCAAATTGTGAACCTGCTGAAAGATTTACAGCAGAAAATGGGATTGACTTATTTGTTTATCGCGCATGACTTATCCATGGTCAAATATATATCGGATCGCATCCTCATCATGTACCTTGGAAAAATGATTGAGCTGGCGGCCAGCGAAGAGCTGTATGAGGATCCATTGCATCCCTATACAAAAGCATTGCTGTCGTCAGTTCCGATTCCTGATCCGGAAGTGAAACGGGAACGGATCATCCTAAAGGGAGACGTGCCCAGCCCGATTGATCCGCCCAGCGGCTGTGTCTTCAGGACGCGCTGCCCTGCGGCCATGGATATCTGTGCCCAAGTTGTGCCGGTATGGCAAGAAGTGAGGACCGGCCATTTTACAGCGTGTCACTTATATCAATAGTGTTGAGGTTGGAGCGCGCCGTGCCCTTTTTCAGGGCGCCGGCGCGCTCCAACTGTCTTATAAAGTCTCCAACTGTCTTATAAAGTCTCCAACTGTCTTATAAAGTCTCCAACTGTCTTATAAAGTCTCCAACTGTCTTATAAAGTCTCCAACTGTCTTATAAAGTCTCCAACCTTCCCAAAGTATAAGCATCAACACATTTTTTTCTAATAGGTTCTATTTTTTACTCATGTTCATTGACGAACAAATTGGTTTTATGGTAAGGTAGTAACAATTTTAGAAATCCTTTAGTTCGATAGAGAGTTAAAGAATAATAGATTTGGGAAGTGAAATGGATATGTTTTTGCCAGCAGGAAGCAGAGATGAAATGGGACCGGCGGTCAGCAACCGTTTTGCTGTCATGGAAAAATTCCGGAAAGTGGCCGTTTCGCGCGGCTATGAAGAAATCTCGACGCCGGTCGTTGAATATGCCACGACCTTTACGAACGAATATGTCGATATGAAACTCCAAAATATGTTGAAGTGGTTTAATTCGGAAGGCGAGATTGAAGTTCTGCGTCCTGACTGGACGACATCCATTGCAAGGGCGCTGTCATCGCAGGAACGGAAACCCCAAAAATGGTCGTATCAAGGAGCTGTTTTTAATACAAACCGTCCTGGAATGGAGTATCACCAGGCAGGCATTGAGATTTTGCATATGCCCTCGTTAATGGGGGAAAGTGAGAGTCTGCTGATGGCCCATTCCTTTTTAACTCAGCTTGGAATTACTGATTATGCCATTGAGCTGGGCCATACGAAATTGTATGAAAGCCTTGTTCAGAAGCTGGATTTAAAAAAAGACGATGCGGAACGCCTTCGCCTGGCCATGCATGATAAGAAACAGGATGAAGTGTACCAAATCGCAATGAATAATGGCGGAAAAGAAACAGCCAAAGAACTGGCTGCATTGGTGGATGCTTATGGCGGCATCGAAATCATTGATGAATACGAAGAGCGCTGGAAAGGCAGGGAAGACCTGTTGGAAGTGCTTGCCCAGATAAAAAAGACCGCACAAATTTTAACAGAATCAGGCAGCGGTCACATCCTCGTTGATTTGGGAAGGGTGAAAAATCTGCCTTATTATTCCGGAATGATGTTTAGAGGGTTTTTACAAAAAACCGGGGCCGTCTGCTTCTCCGGCGGAAGGTATGACACATTGTATGAACGTTATGGGGGCGGTGTTTCGGCTGCTGGACTTGCTTTTGATGTAGACGTGCTGGCAGAGTTGTATCGAGACGAGTCTCCGATGAAAAAGGTTTGTATTCTCGCAAGCCCGGACACCCTTGTTTACGCTGAAAAGCTTAGGTCCTCCTATAAAAATTGTATTGTCGATATTCAGACACATGAGGCTGATTTGGGTAATTATGATAAAATATTAGAAGTAAAACTTACTGATGGAAAATTTGAGGTGTTGGAAAAGTGAAACCGACGATTGCCCTTACAAAGGGAAGGTTAGAAAAGCAATTTTTAGCATTTTTACAATCAAGAGGCTATGATACACTGCCTTTGACTGATAAAGGAAGAAAGCTCCAAGTTGAAACCAATGAATTTTTTGCCGTATTTGCCAAAGGCGTCGATGTTGCTACTTATGTTGAACATGGAATTGCAGATCTCGGGATTGTAGGCGAGGATATCCTGCTTGAATTTGAACCGGATGTGTTTGACTTATTGCCGCTCCCATTCGGAAAATGCCGCCTTGCCATTGCAGGAGAACCGGAAGGCCCGCGTTCATTTGGCAAGCAGCGGATCGCAACAAAGTTTCCAAACATTACAACGAAATATTTTCGGGAACGCGGCAAGTCTGTAGATATTGTAAAGCTCGAAGGATCGGTCGAGCTTGCTCCATTGCTGGGGCTGGCGGACAATATTGTAGATATTGTGGAAACAGGAACGACGCTAAAAGAAAACGGATTGATTGTTAAAGAGGAAATGATGTCCATTTCAGCACGGTGTATTGCAAACCGAAACTCTTTAAAGTTGAAAAAATCTGTTCTTACTCCATTGATCGACTCATTTCGCATCCAGGAGGAAGCCATATGATCCCAACGTATTCACCGAGAGAATTTCAAGACAAATTTATTTTTGCAAAAACAAAAAAGCAGCCGTTTGATGAGGGAGTATTTGAGACGGTTAAACAAATATTGGAGGACATCCGTACGCGAGGCGATCAAGCCCTTCGGGAATACACCGAAAAGTTTGATGGGTACGGCGGCACAAACTGGGAAGTGACGGCGGAAGAAAGGAAGGCTGCCTGGAAGGGAGTTTCTCCGGAAGTCATTGAGTCCCTTGAAAAAGCAGCTGCCAATATTAGGAGCTTCCATTCCAAACAGTTGCAGCAATCCAGAATAATGGAAATGTCAGAAGATATTATTTCGGGGCAGCTTTTTCGGCCGATTGAACGAACAGGCATTTACGTTCCCGGGGGAAAGGCATCATACCCCTCTACAGTACTGATGAATGCTATTCCTGCCAGTCTTGCAGGTGTAAAAGAGATAATAATGACAACACCGGTCAGGGACGGAGAAAATATTCCTTCTATCCTATCTGTTGCAGCAGATATTGCGGGAGTTCATAAAATTTATAAAATTGGTGGAAGCCAGGCAATTGCGGCCTTAGCTTACGGAACCGAACTAATCCCTTCTGTCGATAAAATTGTTGGCCCCGGAAATGCTTATGTGGCTGCTGCCAAATCCCTTGTTTTCGGCGATGTGGGTATCGATATGATTGCAGGGCCTTCTGAAGTAGCAATTATCGCAGACGAAACTGCCAACCCGGTTTTTATCGCAGCAGATTTGATTGCACAGGCAGAACATGATGAAAAGGCGCGTTCCTTCCTTTTTTCAACTTCCAAAAAGCTTGTGGATGAAGTAATGGAAGAAGTGAAAAAACAGTGCAGGGAACTTCCAAGAAAAGACATTGCAGAAGTATCGCTCAGGAATGAAGGGGCTGCTGTTGTTGCTGATTCTGTTGACCAGGCATTTGAGCTTGCCAATGCTTTGGCACCGGAACATTTGGAAATTCAACTTGAAAATGCCCTTCAACATGTAAGCAAAGTCAAAAATGCAGGATCTGTCTTTATAGGAAGTTACACACCGGAAGCGGTCGGAGATTATTTTGCAGGACCGAACCACGTACTTCCGACTGTCGGAACTGCACGATTTTCATCGGGTCTTTCAGTGGATGATTTTGTTAAAAAAACAACGTACGTCTATTATTCAGAACATGCATTGCGCCAGGCTGCACCTTATATTGAAACTCTCGCAGCAAAAGAAGAGCTGGACGGCCATGCGCGTGCAGTGAAAGTGAGGCTGAAATCGTGAGAAAAACGCTGGAGGGATTCCTTCCTTATAAAGTTAAATCAGAACAGGCGGATGTGATTCGCCTTGACAGTAATGAAGCCTTTAAAAGCCTGCTTTCCTATGTTGATTTTACCGAACTGGAAAAAACGCTGATCAACCGCTATCCGGTGGAAAGCACGGAAATGCTGATTGAGGCATACAGCAAGTTTTCCGGTTTTCCTGTCAGCAGTATATTGGCGGGAAATGGATCAGATGAATGCATTAGTTTAATTTGCCAATATGCATTGGATCCGGATGATCGGGTCATTGTGTTGAATCCAGACTTTTCGATGTATGAAAAAAGCGCCCGTGTCATGGGGGCAGAAGTGGTTACGGTTCAATTGAATGAGGACTTTTCCTTGCCGCTTGACAAACTAACGGAGGAAATTGATCGCCATCAGCCGAAGCTGCTATTCCTCTCCAATCCAAACAATCCGACGGGACGGCTTTATGAAAATGAAGAAATTGAAGCTTTAATTGAAGCAATGAAGCGGGCCGGCGGACTTTTCGTCTTGGATGAAGCGTATATAGACTTTGCAGGAGAATCCGCTTTTACAAAGAAAGTGCAGGATGATGAGAACCTGATTATTTTAAGAACGGCTTCAAAAGCGCTTGGCATGGCGGCACTTCGTGTAGGATTTGCTATTGCAAACAAAAGGCTGATTGAAGGGATCAGCAGTGTAAAAACCCCTTATAACGTGAACACTGTATCAGCTCAAATCGCAACACAGCTGCTGAAGAAGCCGGAATTGCTGGATCAATTTTTAATCCTGCAGCTGGAACAGATTGCAGAACTCGAAGATATTATGAGGGACCTGACAGAAAAGATCCCCGGATCTGTGCTTTATCCAAGCAGCGCCAACTTCTTTTTATTAAAATGGGATCGTGCCAAGGAATTGGCTGAATACTTATATAAAAGAAAAATTAAAATCCGTTTGTTTAATGACGATTCTCTGAAAGCTGTCCGGGTTTCTGCCGGAACAACTGATGAACACAAGAAACTGCAAGAGGCGTTGAGCGATTGGAGTGAACAGTATGCGGCAGGCATCCAGTAAGAGAGAGACCAATGAAACGAAAATAGAACTTTCCATTCGGCTGGATGATCCGTCCGAGGTGGATATTCAAACAGGGGTGGGCTTTTTCGATCATATGCTGACGGCATTTGCCCGCCATGGCAGGTTTGGCCTTTCTGTTCATGTGGAAGGGGACCTTCATATTGACAGCCATCATACTGTAGAAGATACCGGAATCGTCCTTGGAAAAATGGTCCGGGAAGCGCTGGGGGACAAGAAGGGAATTGTCCGCTTTGGAACTTCTTACGTTCCGATGGATGATGCACTTGGCTTTGTGTCTCTTGATATCAGCGGACGGCCGTATCTTCATTTTGAAGGAGATTTCCATTTACAGACTTTGGGGAATTTTGATACGGAGCTAGTCCGTGAGTTTTTCCAGGCATTTGCGTTTCATGCAGGCATCACCCTTCATGCCCGGGTATTATATGGGGTAAATACTCACCATAAAATCGAGGCATTGTTTAAAGCACTTGGACGGGCATTAAGAGAGGCCGTCAAGATTGATCCCGAGATTCAAGGAGTTCTTTCGACGAAAGGGCTGCTGGAATAGAATAATAAGCCAGTCAGGCAGGAGGAACAAATGAAGATTTTACCGGCGATGGATTTAATTGATGGAAAATGTGTACGGCTGTATCAGGGAGATTTTAATAAGACCACCCAAGTGGGCAGCGATCCTGAATCACAGCTGCAGACTTTTATTGAAGATGGAGCGGAAATTATCCATATCGTAGATTTGGATGGTGCCCGTTCAGGAAAGCCAGAGCAGCTCGAGCTGATTTCAAAGCTTTGTGCAAAATCGACCGTACCGATCCAGGTAGGCGGCGGGATCCGCAATTTGGAAACTGTGAAAGCTTACGTGGAGGCAGGTGTGGATCGCATTGTCATTGGGACGGCGGCCGTTCACGATGAAAATTTCTTAAAAGAAGCCCTAAAGGATTATCAAAAACATATCGTGGTCGGCATTGACGCCCGGGATGAAAAAGTGGCAGTTGCAGGTTGGGAGACTGAGACAGAAGCAGACTATATCGAATTTGCAAAAAAGATGGAAACTCTGGGAGTTGAAACCATTGTCTTTACAGATATTTCAAAAGACGGAACAATGCAAGGCCCTAACCTGGATCAGCTGAGAAAAATCAATGATGCTGTTAATTGTAAAATTGTTGCTTCAGGAGGAATCAGAAATCAAGCAGACCTTGATGCTGTGGCAGCACTCGGCCTTGAGGAAGCAATTGTCGGTAAGGCCATGTATGAAGGCACTGTAAAATTAAGGAGGTCATGATCAATGAAAAAGATCATTCCTTGTTTAGACGTGAAAAATGGACAGGTAGTCAAAGGAATTCATTTTGAAGGGCTCCGCCAAATGGGTGACCCCGTGGAAATGGCCTCAAATTACTCGGAAAATGGTGCAGATGAACTGGTTTTGCTCGATATTTCAGCTACAACTGAAGGCAGAGAAACAATTATAGATGTGGTCAAAAAAGTAGCAGATTCAATTTCGATCCCGTTTGCTGTCGGCGGGGGCATCAGAACTTTAGACGATATATCCCGTGTACTGGATGCAGGAGCCGATAAAGCAGGCATTAATTCGGCAGCCGTTGATCGTCCTGAGCTGATCAAAGAAGCAGCAGAAAAGTTTGGTTCGGATAAAATCGTAGCAGCAGTCGATGCCAAACAGTTTCCTGATGGTACATGGCATGTCATGACTCATGGGGGCATGCAGGATGCGGGACTGGATGCAGTCCAATGGGCCAAAATGCTGGAAGAGCTTGGCGCAGGAGAAATTTTATTGACAAGCGTAGATAAGGACGGCGTTAAAGACGGATATGACTTGGAATTGACCAAAGCGATCGTGGACGCGGTAGATATTCCGGTGACAGCTTCAGGCGGCTGCGGAAATGCCGAGGATATCGTAGAGGTATTTGAAAAGACGGATTGTGCTTCGGCTTTGGCTGCCTCTATTTTTCATGAAAATACAGTCAGCATTCCTGAGGTAAAAAAATTATGCCGTGAGCGGGGAGTGAGTGTCAGTGACTCCTGACTTTTCAAAAGGGCTGCTTCCTGCCATTGTAGTGGATGACAAAAGCGGCGAAGTGTTAATGCTGGCATACATGGATGAAACAGCCTATCAAAAGACGCTGGAAACGAAGGAGACATGGTTTTACTCCAGGTCCCGCCAAGAATATTGGAACAAGGGAGCGACATCCGGAAACAGACAGCGGGTCAAATCCATCCTCGCTGACTGTGACGGGGATACGCTGCTTGTGAGAGTGGATCCGCTTGGCCCGGCCTGCCACACGGGTGAAAAATCCTGCTTTTTTGATACGATTGCCGGTGAGGATGAGCTTCCGCTGTCATCTGTTGTTTCTTCATTGGCGGAAGAAATCAGCGAACGAAAAGCAAAGCCCGTGGAAGGCTCCTATACCGCTTATTTGTTTGACAAGGGAACAGATAAAATTGCCAAGAAGCTTATAGAGGAGGCCGGCGAGGTCATTATCGCTGCAAAAAACAAGGACAAAGAAGAGTTGGTGAATGAATTTGCAGATCTCTTTTACCACAGCTTTGTGCTGATGGCGGACCAGGATGTTCCCTGGGAAGACGTACTCGCCGAGCTGAAAAATCGCTCATCCAAAAAGGGAAACCTAAAAAAAGAACGGCCTGAAATTGAAAACTGGTAACCCGGGGTATTGGCCCCGGGTTTTTTCTTGTCATTTATGCTGTTGACTTCAATGGGTTGAATACGGTGATAGTTGATAGGCATTCGATGCATCTTTTGTTCAAATAACCATGCATCATGTTGTTGTCAGGCTGTCCCTTACGGGAACTGTCGGAAAGGATGCGGAAGTAAACTATGATGCAGGCATCAATGTATAGCAGCAGGACAGCTGTCAGAGCCGCAGGAATCTTTACTGAAATCCATAGGGTCATGACAGATAAAAATGCAAACAGATAGATTTCTCCTCATAATTTAATCCCTCAATCTACACGATTATCACCAAGTACAATAGATGGAAACTGATGATCATCAAGGTTTTTGTTGAAACTTTGTATAAATAACGGATAAGCTAATTTCCATTCCTGCGATACCTTTCTTCCCTTGTTATCATGTTAAGAAGCCGGGCCTTCCGTTCTCTTTTTACGAGCAATTTCCAGTCCGATTGCAATTTGCTTTAATACAGCTTCAACGCTTTCTTCAATCCATCGGCGGGCCTTTTTGGATGGCTTTTTCCAGGGTTGCCGGTTTCTGAATAATGCTCGAAAGTTTTTATTAACATGATGAAAGCAGGCGACACCGACTTGCTGTATAACTCCCTTTCAGAAGAAGTCGTTTGGCTGATGACAGGATCATTTATTATTGGAGTGGGTGTCAGGAGATCGGTTTTGGGAGTAAGAATCAGCAGCTTAGTAATGGAAAAATCAAAGATCTAAAACGGCAACCTAAACGGTTTAGTTCTGGCATTATTTTCAACGGCTTTTTCATAGTCATGAATGTGAACATGATAAACAAAAAGCAATTCAATCACTTTAAAAGAGGCGAAAGGCAGAATAGAACAAGAGACGGATGCTGCAGTCAGACAGATTCAGCATGCTGAGAAAAACAGGGCCTTGGCGCTCATCAACAAAAACAACAAAATATACAGAGTCCAGTACGATCTGGATGATACATCGGTAGTGAGCAGACCGAATTGGAATTGGATTCAGATTTTACCGGAAAGGGTAAGCTGAAGCCCAAGGAACATCTCACAATGATATCTGAGCAACAGGCGAAAGCTGTAGCCCTGAAAAGGTTAACGGAAAGGTGACCGGACTTTCAGACTTCAAGATGAAAAATGGAAATCATTATAAAGTTACTGTGGACGGCCGAGTTGATGGTGCACATGTATATGTTCGGGGGAATACAGGATACATTACATCCATCACCTGGTATACAAAGAAAAGTGACGATGGCCATGATGGTGACGATGACAACGATGATTACAGTAATGATGAAGATGATGACGACTGATCCATGATACTAGTAAAAGGATACATGGAATCTCGTTTTCCATTTCCCTATATCCTGAAAAATGGAACCTATTGGGAAAGGAACAGTTAGCTGGTCTTCATTCGTTTTTTCTCCATATATCATATACACTATTAAGAAAGGGATTATATGAAAGGAGGGAAGACGATGAATGATGCAAAGCCTGAGAATACGTCTGGTGACTGGCTTGTAGAAGCAACGATCGAAGATTTGCAGGATAAGATGGCAGAGGGGGAAGTGACGTCAGGAGAACTTGTACAAATGTACTTTCACCGGATAGCCAGATTCGATGGAAAGCTCCGCTCCGTTTTGGAGCTCAATCCGGATGCATTGCATATTGCCTCAGCGCTGGATGCGGAAAGAAAAAGAAAAGGCCCCAGGGGCCCTCTTCATGGAATTCCGATCCTTCTGAAGGATAATATTGATACAGGGGATAAGATGCATACGTCAGCCGGATCGTATGCACTGGCAGGCCATCTGGCAGAGGAGGATGCATTTATTGTTTCTAGACTCAGAAGAGCGGGTGCTGTCCTTCTGGGAAAAACAAACATGACGGAATGGGCCAATTTTATGACAGTCAATATGCCGAGCGGATACAGTTCGAGGGGAGGGCAGACGCTAAATCCTTACGGGCCCGGAAAGTTTGATGTCGGAGGATCAAGCTCAGGTGCGGGTGCAGCGGCGGCTGCCAATTTTGCGGCAGCAGCAGTCGGAACGGAAACGTCAGGATCCATTTTAAATCCGTGTTTAAAAAACTCCCTTGTTGGAATCAAGCCAACGGTCGGACTGTTGAGCAGGCGTGGGATTATCCCCATTGCGCACAGCCAGGATACCCCTGGACCGATGGCAAAAACAGTCAAAGATGCCGCTTATCTCTTAAGCATCATGAGCGGAACAGACGAAAATGACCCGGCAACAGGCGCTATTCCCTCAACATTACCGAAAGACTACGCCGGTATTCTCTCTGATACGGATTTGACAGGCATTCGAATCGGTATCGCAGGGGAACCTTACACCCTCAGACTTAGTAAGCATAAGCTTGCTTTGATGGATGAAGCTAAAAATGTCCTAAGAGAGTTAGGAGCAGAGCTGGTCGAACCTATAGAGATTCCCTCAGCAAGGAATACTTGGACTTTTGATATTTTTACTTATGAATTTAAAGTGAATCTCAATGTCTACCTTCAACAAACATCTCCAACCAATCGAGTCCGCTCGCTGGCAGAAGTGATCCGATATAACGAAGAAGACCCTGAACGGATGCTTAAGTATGGACAGGTTTTACTGAAACTTTCTGAATCAACAAGCGGGACACTGACAGAGCCCGATTATTTAAACAAATTGGAAGAAGATTTTCGTCTGGCAAGAAATGAGGGTATCGATTATGCAATAAAGAAGCATCAGCTGGACGCTATATTTTTTGGAGGTGACAGGGGGTCGGTGATCTCCGCGCGTGCCGGTTATCCGACTGTCATCGTCCCGGCGGGATATATTCCAAATGGTGAACCGTTTGGCGTTTCCTTTACAGGAACTGCGTTCAGTGAGGAAAAGCTGCTTCAGATTGCTTATGCCTTTGAACAGGCAACTCATCACCGTAAACCGCCTAAACTCATTTTGAATGATGAGGAATGACAAAGAAAATTCTGAAAGTAAACTGGTATCTGAAGAATTTTTTCAGATACCGGTTTTTAATTGATATGAAAGGATATGGATAGAGTAAAAGATGAATCGTATGGAAGGTGAATTAAATGGGTTTGACAGAGTGGCTGGCAATTATCATGATGAGCCTTATAGGGATCTTGATCATTGTACCGCTTATGATCATTGGATGGATTTATTTTTTGGACAGAAGGCAAAAAGAGCATTCCGTGCTAAGAAACTACCCTGTTCTAGGAAATGTCAGGTATCTTCTGGAAAATATTGGACCAGAACTTCGGCAATATCTATTTGCCAATAATCGGGAAGGAAAACCTTTTTCCCGCCACCAATACCAAAATGTAGTAAAAGCCGGGAAATATAAAGAGCGAATTCATGGGTTTGGATCAGAACGTGAATTTGATGATCCAGGCTTTTACATAAGAAATGCCATGTTTCCCAAACTGAATGAAGAGTTAAGAGTTGACCAAGATCCGAAAATCAGGACAAATCTATATAAAATTGATCATGAAGGGCTGTTTAACCGCAAGGAGCACAGAGAGGAAGCTCTTGTAGATCCTTATTTTTTGTCCGATGAAGATGCTGTTGTAATTGGAGAAGACACATGCCGGGTGCCTTTCAGAACAAAAGGCCTGGTTGGCCAGTCAGCCATGAGCTATGGATCATTGGGCAAGAATGCCATTACAGCATTGTCGAAAGGTGTGGGAATAGCCGGCGGTTCCTGGATGAATACCGGAGAAGGAGGATTATCGGAATACCATTTGAAGGGTGACACGGATATCATCATGCAAATCGGTCCCGCACTGTTTGGCGTCAGGACGCTGGATGGGGAATTCTCCTGGGAACTGTTTAAAGAAAAAAGCAATATGGAGAAGGTTAAAGCTTTTGAATTAAAACTTGCACAAGGGGCAAAAACAAGGGGAGGTCATATTCTTGGAGAAAAAGTAACCCCTGAAATTGCCGGGATACGAAATGTAACCCCCTGGAAAACAATTGACAGCCCAAATAGGTTTAGAGAATTCCAAGACACCGCCGGCTTGATGGAGTTTGTCACTGAATTGAGAGAAGTCGGAGGGAAGCCCGTAGGCATCAAAATCGTTGTTGGTTCAAGATCCGAGGCAGAGCACTTTGTGAAAGAGATGGCTGCCTGCAAAAAACTTCCCGATTTTATTACAGTAGATGGCGGAGAAGGAGGGACAGGGGCTACTTATCAGGAGTTATCAGATGCAGTGGGACTTCCTTTGTTTAGCGCTCTCCCTCTCCTTGATGAAATGCTGAAAAAGTACCATATCCGTGATAAACTAAAAATTATCGCATCAGGAAAACTGGTTACTCCGGATCAGGCAGCCTTCGCCCTGTGTCTGGGAGCTGATCTTATCAATACCGCAAGAGGAATGATGATATCTGTCGGATGTATTATGGCGCAGGTCTGCCATAATAATACGTGTCCTGTAGGGGTTGCTACAACAGAACCCCACCGGGAAAAAGCCTTGGTGGTGGAAGAGAAAATGTATCGAGCTGCAAATTATGTCATTTCTTTTCGGGAAGGGTTGTTTAATCTGGCAGCTTCCGCAGGTATTGCATCTCCTGTAGAATTCAATGAAGAACATCTCATGTTCAAAAAGCGAACAGGTGAAATTCTAACCGGAAAAGAATATAAAAAGAGTTTATTGGCTTCAGTTGCAGATGTTGAAAAAGGAGCATGAACGCAAGGCTCTGTGAGAAATGAGGAAAAAAGATGACGAAGACAATGGAAATCTTGGGGGCGATGAAGCCGCAATTACAAGAACGGTGGAAAGAAACAGGTTTTTCCCGCCTCACCCCCGTACAAGAAAAAGCCATGCCACTTGCACTTGAAGGCAGAGATTTACTCGTTCAGTCGCCCACCGGTACAGGAAAAACCCTTGCCTATCTGCTGCCGGTGTTGAATCGGATAGATGAAAATATAAAATCCGTTCAATCTGTCATTCTTGCACCTTCAAGAGAACTGGTCATGCAAATCCATGAAGAAGTTCAAAAATGGAGCAAAGGAACAGATATGACAAGTGCTGCCCTGGTTGGAGGTGCAAATATTAAACGGCAGGTGGAACGGTTAAAGAAAAAGCCTTCTGTCGTCATAGGAACTCCCGGAAGAGTTTGGGAACTAATTCAGATGAGGAAATTAAAAATGCACGAGGTCCGAGTCGTGGTCCTGGATGAAGGAGACCAGTTATTGAATAAAGAACATATAGGTACTGTACGCTCCATTGTTACGTCAACGCTGAATGACCGGCAGCTCCTTCTGTTTTCAGCTACAAGACTGGAGGATCCAGATCAGGTAAAAGTGTTAATCGGAAGGGAACCGGAAAAGGTATTTACAGAAAAAACAGTGTCGATTCCGGCTTCCATTCAACACGGATATGTGTTATGCGAGCCTCGGGAAAAAACAAAACTTCTCGCAAAAATGGCTAAAATGAAAGATATGAGAGGGCTCGTTTTTATCAGGTCTGTTGGAAGCATGAATGTGATTGCAGATAAATTGAGGTATGAGGGAGTACGGCTCGAACTGCTTCATAGTGATGTAAGCAAGCAAAACAGAGAAAATGCGCTAAAAAAACTGGTAAACGGTGAGGTCCATATCCTGCTGGCAACGGACATTGCCGCAAGAGGCCTGGATATAGCCGGCCTTCGATATGTAATCCATTTTGATCTGGCAGAAGATGCCTCGCAGTACGTACATCGTGCGGGAAGAACAGGAAGAATGGGGACAGCAGGTACAAACATTTCCCTGGTGAACCAAAGAGATGAGCGGCAACTGATGAAGTATGGGAAACAGCTGGGTCTTGATATTATTAGAAAAAGATGGTTTAAAGGAGAGATAGTTGACTTTTTTAGAAAAAAAGAAGATGACCGCTCTTAAATTTTACAGCAGTCACCATCTTAATGGAATATAAAGGTCATTGGCCAGATTCGGATAGTCAATAAATGGATTTCTGTTCCCCTGAATATGAAAGATGGCCTGATTCCTGTGTTTCTCATAAAGGTCCGGCGGGAACATTTGATTCCACTTTCTTAAGAGATTAAAGTTTACTTTGCTTCTAAAGCTTTTTTTAATGCTTTTTGGATAGCGAAGCAAGAAATAAAGCATGGCCCTGGCTGCTGTTCCTTTCCCAAACTCCGGTTCAAATAGTTCAGAAGCGGCAACGCCGCAGTGATTTTGAATGGTTTCATCGGGAGACTCGGGATTATACTCCGGAAAATCGTGATATGGATAATTGGAGCGAATAGCATTGCAGCTTGGCTCACAGGCAAATAAATGATGTAAATCTCCCTTCATCGGTTCGCTGCCGCGAAACCATGATTGCGGTACAATATGTTCCGCATTGAACTTGAGTTCTTCGGGTGTCATGTGAGAGTTTTTACCTTGCCTCATGTGCAGCATTGTCTGCTGAAGCTCTTCATACCGGCGGCTGACTTCAAGGTCTTTTCTTATCAGATCAGCGGGATCTTCCAATTTGCCGGAGTAAATACTTTTAATCGACCCATCCGGCTGAAGATCCACCCATGTATATAAAAATTGATCTTTGCTTATAAAATAAGGAATTCTGTTTGTATGTGTATCCTCAATCATTGTATGAAGCTGGTGAAATTTCGGTTTGTGCAAACGAATCTTTTGGTAATAAATAGCTGCCTCTCTACGGTCTTTTTTTTCATTATAATAGATAACTTCTTCTTCTTTCAGCCTGTAAAGTGTCCTTTCCAACTTTTGAAAGGAAGACTCAAGATGAACGGTCATACTGCTCCCTCCGTTCATGGTCTGTATAGGCCAACCTATTCAAATACGAATGTTCCGTACCAAGTTCCCTGTTTAACAAGATTTCCATATCTTCCAAGTGACTCCTGAGGACTACAGGATCTTTCTCTGACCAGCGTACGTGATATATAAAATAGTAATCTTTTATTTGCCTGAATATGACTTCTGAATGAACAAATGGCTCAAAACGGGCTTTAATATTATAGTGCCTCGTATATGACCAATCGAGGAGTTCCATATTCCACCTATCCTTTCTATGAACATTATATCGGTTTTTTCGGGATAAATGGAATACAGAAGGTTCAATTGTTTTTAAGTAGGGGAATAGTTATATAAAGAATAGCCGTGGAGGGATAGCCATGAGTCATGGAAAAGGATCAAGTTTCGATTCTCTGTTTTCAAATATACGAAATCAAGTGGACAAGCTCCCTTTATCAGGAAAATCAAAGGAAAAAATGTTGTCCAAACTGGGTGAATTGAAGGAATTGACTATCGAGGCCCGAGAGCCGAGAATTGCCCTTGTCGGTAGGAGAGGAGCAGGTAAATCATCTCTCATCAACGCCATGTTTGGCGAGGAAAAGCAGATGGTCAGTTCCGTCCGGGCGGGAACCGGTCGGGGGAAATGGCTGTGGTTTCCGTCTGTAGATGACAAGAAAATTAGACTGCTCGATTCAAGGGGGCTTGGCGAAAGCGAAAGGCCGGTAGAAGAATCTGACAGCGGTACAGCGGTGTCTCAGTTAAAAAAGGAAGTTGAAGCGGAACAGCCGGATGTATTTCTTTTTTTAATTAAAGCAAAAGAGGCGGATGCCCGTGTGGAGGAAGACATTCAGGAGTTAAACAACCTCCGGGCATTCATACGCGAGGTCCATCAGTATGAAGTTCCGGTGATCTGCGTCGTGACACAAGTGGACGAGTTGGACCCGCCTTATTATAAGCAATTGCCGCTGGACGGGCATCCGGAAAAAGCAAAAAACATCAAGACATCGGTCCAGCTGATGGAAAAAAGATTTAAGGAATATCATATCCCTTTACTTGCAACAATTCCGGTTTGTACGTATGTTGATTTTGATGAGAAGGGGAAAATAGTCTTTGATATGCGATGGAATGTTGATCATTTGGCAGAATACTTGGTCGAAATTTTGCCCAATGAGGCGAAGCTAAAAACAGCCAAGGCTGCCAAATCCATTTCAGCTAAAAAAAAAGCCGCACAAAAAATCATTCTGACAATGTCAGGCATCGCCGTTCTCATCGGAATTGAACCGATTCCCTTCGCAGACATGCCGTTGCTGACGGGATTGCAGGCCATGATGATTATGACTATTGCCTATATTGCCGGAAGGGAAGTCAATCGTGCAGCTGCAGCTGAATTTATCGGGGCCGTTGGAGCCAATCTTGGTGTGGCATTTGTCGTCAGGGAAGGTGTCCGTTCCGCTGCAAAAGTCATCCCGGCGGCAGGAAATATGATTTCAGGAGCTGTAGCGGGAGCTGTTACTTACGGGATCGGCCAGGCAGGCATGGCTTATTATCTGGAAGGAAAAGATTTAAAGAGAACGAAAGAAGCCTTTGAAAAAGGAAGAAAGCAATTTCGTAAAAAGAGAAAATACCTCCAAGACTGATGTTAAGAATTTGTCCACTGGACGGGCAGCTTTTTTGTGCTGGATCACAAAAGAAAGTACAAATTCTAACCAGTTTGTATTCTCCAATTTCCGAAGGACAGGATCTGCCGTTACCTTCGATGTACGGGAAGACGGAAGCAAGCTGGATGCAGGGAGAAAAGCTTTGGCTTTGTTGATTGCGAGAAGTAAAGCGTGAGCATTTTCAGGGGCAGGCAGAAGCCGGGACTTTTCAATAATGCAGAGGGGATGACAATTAAGTGATCTTTGAAATACTGGCTATGAAGTGGCAGAAACGAAATTTACATTTGAAGTGCACTTCCAGCTTGTCCTCACATTCTTGTTTGCTTTAAAATCAGGATGAGGTTAATTCATGTTTTGTACATCGGGTAAATGGAACGTCGGTCTAGCGGGACATCAGAATATAATACAAGAGAACCTTCTTCCTTTTTATACAGTATACAAGCTGCTGCTCCGGTGATGTTGCGAAACCAGGATTCACCTAGTAATCCTTAGGAGTGTTGTCATGGGGAAGTCTATTATGTTTGAAAAAATACCAATGGATCACGAAAGTTTTATTCAAGCCTATTTAACTTTAACCCTACATAAAGAAGAGCACGTTTTATTAGAGAGCGGCCAGAAAGGCAGATACAGTATAGCGGGTATTCAGCCGTTTGCTGTTATCTGGGCTGATGGACAAAGAATAACGATTGCCCAAGAAAGTCAGATTGAGATACTTGAAGGAAATCCGCTGCAAAAGCTTGAAGAATGGATGCAGCAGTTTTCATTCCCACCCCATGAAGGACTCCCTGATTTTCAAGGGGGAGCCATCGGGTATATCAGTTATGACTATGCATGGTGTATAGAACAACTACCCTTTCAGGCTATTGATGACATCGGGCTTCCCCTGATGTATTTCTTTGTTTTTGATGAGTGGGCAGTTTATGACCATGAGGAAAAATGCTTATGGTTGATGTGTTTAAAGAGAGAGTCAGAAAAAAAGCGGCTGTCTCCGTTTAAAGAGGCATGGTTAAAAGCAGCAAGCATGGTCCCGGATGAACAGATGCCAGCGGCGTCCGGCTATCGGCCCCATTCTGAAAGCCGTTTAACTTTAACAGAAACCGAGTTTGTCGAAGCTGTTGAAAAAATAAAAGAATATATCAGAGAAGGGGTCGTGTCTCAGGTTAACCTAACGGTCAGGCAGTCGGAAAACCTGAATGTTGCTCCAATACATGTATATCAAGAGTTGCGGAAGTTAAATCCTTCACCTTATATGGGATATTTCCATACACCTGAATTTCAGATCGTGTCAGGCTCTCCAGAGCTTTTAATTAAAAAAGAAGGACAAAAAGTCGACACCAGGCCAATCGGGGGAACAAGACCGAGAGGCAAAGATCCTGATGAAGATAAAGAGCTCGAAAAAGAATTGCTGTCCAGTCATAAGGAACGGGACGAACATCTGATGCTCGTCGATATTGAAATAAATGATTTGGGAAAAGTATGTGAATCTGGCTCTGTACATGTGGATGAATTAATGTCTGTGGAAAAATATTCACATGTCATGCACATAGTTTCACATGTGAGCGGAACCCTGTCGAAGGATAAAAGTGCTTTTGAGTTAATACATGCGGTATTTCCAGGGGGCAGCATTACCGGAAATCCAAAGTTGCGAACAATGGAAATGATTGAAGAGCTAGAGCCGGTCAAGCGCGGAGTATATACAGGATCTTTGGGCTGGATTGGGTTTAATGGTGACCTTCACCTTAATATTGCTATACGCACCATGATTGTCAAAGACCAAATAAGCCATGTTCAGGCAGGCGCTGGTATCGTGATAGGCTCGGTTCCTGAGGACGAATATAAAGAGTCCTTGAAAAAGGCAGCTGCTCTTTGGAAGGCAAAGAGGGAAGCAGAGAATAAGGCATCTTTCTTGTAAGGAATCCTTGATCATGTGATTAGCAAACATATCATAGAATTCATTTTGGCGAAGAAGGATCCGATCCTGAAAATCATGATATAAAGTTATATGAAATATATGTAATGGCGCAGTCTCTTGTCATTTTCCGGCCGAACATACAAACTTTTATTTCTTCTCTCGTTTGGGGAAATGGGATTTGGCAGCTCTTGGAAGGTTAAACATACATTCATAAAATGGTCTGTTACCACAAAAAAGGAGGAGTTCTGCTGAAAAACTGCAATCGAATTTTCGGCAGCTGTACATGGCGATGTTTTTGTATATAAATGGCGATTTTATTGATCAAAAAAAAGCAGTAATTTCACCTTTGGATCACGGCTACTTATATGGACTTGGAGTGTTTGAAACGTTACGTACGTATAGAGGCGTTCCATTTTTATTGGAGGAACATATCTATCGGTTAAATGCGGGACTGAAAGAGATGGGTATCAACCAAACATTGCAAACGGATGCCGTCTCAAAAATAATTAGAGAACTGTCCGTGTTAAATGGGCTCAAGGACTCTTATATCCGGATAAATGTCTCAGCAGGCGTTGGGAACATTGGCTTGCAGACGGATACCTATACAGATCCAACGTTCATTCTTTTTCAAAAAGAACTACCGGATGCAGATCAGCTTCGTGAAAAGGAAGCAGTCATATTAACGTTGCGCCGCAATACCCCGGAGTCTGGCTTCAGATTAAAATCCCATCATTTTTTTAATAATGCAGCGGCAAAACGTGAGATCGGGCCAGGGGCGGAAAAAGAAGGAATTTTTCTGTCGCAGGATGGTTATTTGGCCGAAGGCATTACTTCTAATTTGTTTTGGGTAAACGGGGGCGTTCTTTATACGCCTTCACTGGAAACGGGCATATTAAATGGAATAACAAGGCAATTTGTGATGCGGCTTGCCAGTGAAACTGGAATTCCAATAAAGGAAGGTGTATATAGAAAGTCCGTATTGAATGAAGCTGAAGAGATATTCTTCACCAATTCCATTCAGGAAATCTCACCTGTACGGACTTTCCATGGAAGAAGATTGCCCGGGAAGAAAGGGTCGTTTACTCAAGTGTTAAACAAATTATACCAGGAATTTATTTGCTCGGTCGTTTCGCAGTGAAAAAACTCCTGCACCATTAGGCAGGAGTTTTACGGATGTTCATGCTGACGATGTTCTACAAAGCGGTCAGGGTCAGGAGTTCTGTCTGCAAGTTCGTTTTCTTCAGCTTTGACACCGGAACTGATAGCGTAAACGAGAAAAAGTCCAACAACAGTCAACAGAAATATGAGACCTAATAATATGGTTATTTCCATAGGCGTTCCCTCCTGATACATTTGGAAATAGTCCCTTATATGTATGAAGTTCCCTGTTGGATAAAAGATAAACAAAAAAACCTGCCATCCGGCAGGAAATCTATTTTTTTTGTTGTTGAGGATCCTCGGGTGGTATGGGATCTATCGTTTTCGCATCATCAAGATCCAGTGCTGTTTGAATGGCATAGACCAGCAATCCTGCAGCAGCAGCCAAGAAAACTGTCAAACCGAGCGTGATCCATAATTGCATGAGCATTCCTCCTTAATTATCTATATTGCTCATGCAAGGAATCTATGCAATAAAACACCACCTGTCCGCTGCGGACAGGTGGTGTGGTTTATCGATCTTGCTGGTCTGCCGGCAATTCGTCAACAGTATTGGCATCGCTTGAATCAAGAATTGAAGCAAGAACTTTAAAAAGGTAGAAGCCTGCTACTCCCAAAAAGATACTTAGCCCTATTACAACTCCCAACTGCACAAAAATCTCCCCCATAAATGTATAATAGTTCGCCTGTCATCAGGCGATTGCTACCTATTTACTTACTAGTATAGCCTATTTTGGACTTTCTCTCAAAGTTTTTCACGAATTCCTATAAATTGTCATAAACAAGACTGCAACTTCAAGAGATCATCACAGAAGTCCACGGGTGAAAAAGCATTGGAAGTCAATATGGGCTCTGCACAAAGAATTATTTTAGGTCTCATTGAGATTTAATAAAAAACTCAAACAGGCTGAACGAAGAGTCCGTTTGTCATTTCGAGTTCTTTTCGGGCTGGTTAAGGTTGATCTGTCCGCTTTCCAGGTTCGTCCTTGCCGCCTGTGTCGTTTCCTGAAGTGGCAGTGTATCCGACACGATAAGAAAACTTTCGTTCCTGTTGAAGTGCTTTTGGCATTTTGTATTGGTCTTCACCGTTTTGATATTGGCCTTTCTTGCTCATCATGCTTCCTCCTAGTCTATACTCTTTTTTGAAGTATTTTTGATATCTTTTCCATCGACATTTTCGATCACCTGATTGATCTCACCTTCGGTGTACGTGTCACTGACTTGTTCATGTGTAGTGGCAAGCCCCTTAGAAACAGTATCTTGTCCATGATAATCTTCAAATTTGAATTGTCTGCCTCCAATTTTTAAGCTCTCTTTTCGTAGCTCCTTATCCAGCGTAACTCCCTCCTTTTTATTACATTATTACCTGATTTGGCCCTGCCATCACATGAAGTAATTACCATTGAATATAGAATATACGTTCGCATATAATAAAACAAACGGATTTTAGTGAGGTGTGATATCGTGAATCATGTACTTCAACGTGCAGCATTATCACAAGAAAGCGTTGAGATTATTTATTTGTCCAAACAACAATGCATCACTCAACGGGTAATCAGGGTACTGTCTTTTTCCGAAAAAATGATTAAGGCGTATTGTTATAAAACTCATGGGTACCGAACCTTTAAGCTGGAGAATATCCTTTCGGCTTTTCCTGCTGGGCATCCATGGATGAGTAAACGTAACAGGTTTCAGCTTTTTACATGATTTTAAATCAGTTGGGAATATGGCCATTTTTTTTCGGGTTAGTATGCATATCATAAGTCAATTTTTATACTTTAATTCAAAGGGAATTTATATTATAATTAAAAATGTGTTTTTTTGAGTGGAGACGTGGCTCCGTAGCTCAGAGGATAGAGCGTCGGTTTCCTAAACCGTGCGTCGCAGGTTCGATTCCTGCCGGGGCCGTTCATAGAAACTCAGTAATAGCAAGGGTTACAGCGTTTCTGTACTCTTGCTATATTTTTAATAAGACCACAAATGGACACCATTTGGTCACGAACATTTTAATTTTAAATAAAACAGCTCTCAGAATATTCTTCCTGTTGCGCGGAAGCTGTCCAAACTGCCTGATTGTTAGGGGATGATATATAAATATTTTGGGCAGGGAAAATCCGAATGTTGAATCAAATTTTTTCCAGGAGAAATTGAATCTGTTCGCTTTTCTTGTTTCCTGCTATTATCTTCTATAAATCATGTCTTTCAGATTAACCTCATTATTTATGTTTTAAGCCTCAGTTTTCCGTAGAAAAACAATCTTCTATACCAGACAATATATCCAATCAAATTCGACACTCTATAATATATTATTAGCAAGTCGGCCGGCTCTAAAAAAATAATAGGAGCGATGGATATGTGGTTTGAAGAAGCTTATGATTACGAGGACAGAGGAGATAGAGAGGATAGACGGAGAGGCCGGCGGGTGAGACTTGTTTGCTGCTGCCATGAAGTAGACCGTGACAGAGACCACGATCACCATAGTCATTGTGGCTGTGGCAGAGACCGTGATAGAGATCGTGACAGAGACCGTGATCATGATCGCAACCTGGATCGATTGATTTGCAGATGCCGGGAGCGGGATGACGACTAAAACGGCAAGGTAGAGAAATCCCTCCAAGGTAAGAGCCGGAGGGGGTTCTTTTTTAAAACTCTATTTTATTCAAAGTGAAGTACAAGAATATAAGATAGATCAACCGTTTATTACGGGTTAATAAGTAATCTGTCCTCTAGATAACAGAGCTTCTAAGGTTCGACTTTTCATTTTTGTTTGATCATAGCGAAAGAGATTGTTGCCGGGTTGTACCTTAACCTTCTGCCATGTTATTTTTAAATTGTCCGCCCCGCCCTCTCCTCATACATAGCAGCCTCCTTTATCCAGTGCAGCACCAACAGAATTCTGAAATAAGTCTCCATAGGCCAAAAACAGATGAATAAAAACAGTAAACCAGTGGGATCACGAGATAATCCCTGATGAGCGGGCAAAGACGTGTCCCGCAAACCGGCTCCACCGGTTAGAGTTTTTTTATTTCACAGTTTCATGTTCGTATCCGTTAGTGACAAGATCAAGTCTTCCGGTATTTGGATCGATAACGAGCCCGTGCACCGGCACCTCCTTTGCCATCAGCGGGTGGTTACGAATCATATTTACGCTGTGCTCCACACTATCTTCGACCCTCTCAAAGCCATTCAGCCATTCATCCAGGTCAATTCCTGAGTTTTTGACAATATTGATCGTTTCTTCGCTGATTCCACGTTTTTTCATGGTTTCGAGTACCTGATTGCTTTCAATAGCACTCATGCCGCAATCGTAGTGGCCGATGACATAGACTTCGTCCGCTTTCAATTCATATACCGCAATCAGCAGGCTGCGCATAATACTTCCAAACGGATGAGTCAGAATAGCCCCGGCATTTTTCACAATTTTGATATCACCGTTTTTTACATTCATCGCTTTATGTAAAAGTTCAACCAAACGGGTATCCATACAGGTTAAAATGACAAGTTTTTTATCAGGAAATTTGGTTGTAACATACTCTTCATACATTTTTTCATCTACAAATTTTTTGTTGAAATCCATAATGTCAGATAACATAGACATGTGTCTCACTCCATTCGAAACGTTTTTATTATTTTAACGAAATTTTAACAAAAACGACAGCTTGATGCATATCCTTTCATTTTTTCCGCTGTGTAAAACTTGGAGTTTTCCTGAACGTTTACCTGTTGCCCTTTTCGTTTTTCACAGCGACTGTACCGGGCGAAGGCCAGTCCGTTCTTAGAACGTTGCACCTACATTCTAAATCCTTTCGATTTCAATGGGAGCATCGCTTTTGTTGTTCCTGTGCAGGAAATAGAGTTGTTCACCATCAAAGATTCATAATTGATATTCATACAGTTCAGTTTTTATCTAGATCAGATTGGACAGCATTGCATATACCGATCTATTCAGACCGGTTAGTTTATAAGTGGCCGAGTTCAGGAAGATTGCTGTATGAAAAAATCCGCCGCTTACTAACTTAAGGCTAAGACTGGAACCGGACATGTCGGTTCGAAAAAATGTCACAAATAAGGAAGGATAAAAGTGGATGATTACTGCTCCATTCCAGATTACCAGATTAACGGTTGACCGTATTTCTATCCTCAAGTAAGATTAGGGTTGGAAAAGTATATTATACCAACTTGTGAGAGGTTCATAGCGTTAACCCTCTATAAAAAACTATGGCTTGTTTCTGCCAGGCTTTTTTGGACCTCTTCATGATTGGTGACATTATGGGAGGTTTTTTTAGTGGCCGGAAGGAACGATGAAACATTAAAGGATTTAACACTGCTCGGAAACCAAAATACAAAGTATTTATTTGAATATTCTCCTCAAGTCTTGGAAGCGATCGACAACCTGCATCCAACAAGAGATTATTTCATTAAATTCAATTGCCCTGAATTTACCTCTTTATGTCCCATGACAAACCAGCCGGATTTTGCGACGATCTATATTAGCTATATACCGGACAAAAAGATCGTGGAAAGTAAATCCTTAAAGTTATATTTATTTAGCTTTCGCAACCACGGTGATTTCCACGAGGATTGCGTGAACATCATTATGAATGATTTGATTGAATTATTGGATCCAAGATATATTGAAGTATGGGGAAAGTTTACACCAAGGGGCGGCCTGTCCATTGATCCATATTGCAACTATGGTAAACCCGGAACGAAATTTGAACGCATGGCAGAGAACCGCTTAATGAACCATGATCTTTATCCTGAAAAAGTGGATAACAGATAAGAATGGAATAATGATTTTTAAAACGGTGCTTAAAGATTGCACTTAAGAAATGACCTGAACGTAAGCTTGCCGTTCAGGTCTTTTTTTGCTCTAAATGCAGGGGGCAGGCAAGATAACGCCTATGGGCTCCCTGCACTTTAGAGAAAGTTGAGCAAATCGACGATGCCTTAAGGCTTTTTTATTGGTATCTCGTGAAAAAGTGACTGCACAGCAGCCCATTCTCACAGTGTTGATGTCTTGAAAGATAGCCGCGATCATTTGACAGAAGGATTTCAGCTTGGACTGGCTGATTTTAATAAGATCCTGTCAGATCAATGAATAGATCAAGCATCAGCTATTGCCGGTGAACCTGTTATTTTCCTACTGTTTGCAGCTTGTTAATAAATTTAAGTGAACGTCCTGTGCCAATCGCTACAGATTCCAACGGACTTGGCGCGATATGAACGGGTACAATGATTTCGTTGCTTAGCCAATCCTGCATACCATTAAGTAAAGCTCCGCCTCCCGATAAAACAACCCCATGATCCACAATATCCCCGCTTAGCTCAGCAGGACAATTTTCCAGTGTGGCCCGGATGGCTTCCAAGATATGAAGCAATGACTCTTTTAGGGATTCTTGGATTTCATAGGAACTGAGAGTGATGGTTTTGGGCAGGCCTGTTACCAAGTCGCGGCCGCGGATATCCATTTTTTCCTCTGTATGGTCTACGAGAGCATACCCGATTTCTATTTTGATATTTTCAGCAGTCCGCTCTCCAATCAGCAGGTTATAAGTTTTTCTTACGTGCTGAATGATATTTTCATTAAACAGATCTCCACCGATTCGCACGGTATTGCAGTTAACGACGCCGCCATATGAAATGATGGCCACTTCCGTTGTGCCGCCGCCGATATCAACGATGACGTTGGCAACCGGCTCTTCCACAGGGAGGTCTGCTCCAATGGCTGCTGCTACAGGCTCCTCAATGAGATGTACGGTTTTCGCACCGCAGGATTTTACGGCATCATGGATCGCCCGCCTTTCCACGGAAGTTGCTCCGGAAGGGGTGCACACAACTACATCAGGTTTTCGTATAGCGAAACCAAGTGTTTTGGCTGCTTTCTTCATCACATGTTTAAGCATTTGGCTTGTAATGTCAAAATCTGCAATCACTCCGTCTTTTAACGGGCGGACTGCAGTAATGTTCGCAGGTGTTTTGCCTATCATTTCTTTTGCTTCAGATCCAATGGCAATCACTTGTTTCGTATCTGTGTTCACTGCTACTACAGATGGTTCATTTAAAATAATTCCTTTATTTTTTGTATATACAAGCACATTGGCTGTACCCAAATCTATTCCAATCTCAGTACTTGAAAACATACGTACCACCTTGCCTTTACAATAGATATTATCCTATTGTAAGTATAATAGACTTAGGAGAATATTTCTTGATCCTTTTGGAATGGAAAAATGATTGTTACAGACATAAAGACCGAAAAAGCGACAAAAATATTGATGCTGCAAGGGTTTCCTATTTTATCCGAAAAATGGTGTTATAAAAACTTAAACGTTTTGTAAAAATAAACATAAAATGTAATCTGATGGACTATAATTGAATGTTTGAGAAAAAATCCGCAAGCTTTTTGCTTTCCTTTTTCCTTGCTTGCCGATGAGCTGCACGTGTTTCAGCTGTTTTATTCAGCCAGTGCTCTTCTTCGGATTCAGGCACCGCTTTAGGCACTGGAGTGGGCCGCCCATTTTCGTCCAAAGCCACGAAAGTAAGAAATGAGAAAGCAGCAATGGATTTTTCTCCCGTCAACAAGTGTTCGGAAACAACTTTTACAAAAACCTCCATGGAAGTTCTGCCGCTCCATGTGACGATGGCTTCCAATGTTACTGCATCGCCAATCCGAATGGGTTTGAAAAAGTCCACAGAATCGGTTGAAACCGTGACAACCGGCTTTCGGGCAAACCTGCCGGCAGCGATAGAGGCTGCATCATCAATATCAGACATTAACTTTCCCCCAAATAAATTGCCATGGTGGTTTGTATCCGGAGGAGCTACATGGCTTGTTTTAATTGTTAATGATTCTCTCATTTTCTTTTTTGGCTGTTGATCCAAAGTCCTTCACCTCAAGTATGAAATTACTGCTTACTCTAGCATTAGTAAATCACTATTATAAAAATAATGCCAAAAATATGGTTTCGTTTGGGCAATTTGAGGGTAAAGAAGAGTATGCTTTCTCTTTACTGCCGAGGCGTCTCTGGTCACATGTGTTGATGAATAATTTTTTTAAAAAGGAGAGATGTCGCAATGGATAAGCTGTCAAAAAGAGTTATGTACAATCCGGATGGTTCCTCGGTAATCCGGCGGTGGGACAATTCAATCATTGTAAAAGGGAAGCAAGATTCAGCATTTGAATCAAATCACTCCAAAGCCATGGACAGAAATGAGTTTACCTCCATGACGGTATTGTATACCGATGATCTGGAGGAATTTGAAGACCGCTACTTGGACGAACCAGTAAATAACTGGGAAACAGAAGTAGATTATTACTAATTATGTAAAGGTTTGGCATGACATGGCCAAACCTTTTTTTTCGTGCGCCCGGCATGGGTGTAATCACTAGGGTGAGAGTCCCGAGCCGTGAAGGCAGAAGTAGCGGTTAGCTTAACGCAAGGGTGTCCGTGGTGACGCGGAATCTGAAGGAAGCGAGCGGCAAACTTCCGGTCTGAGGAACACGAACTTCATATAAGGCTAAGTATCATTGGATGAGTTGCTTAACAAAACAAAGTCCATTCTGCCGAAGGTGATACGGAGTAAATGATGCAGATAGGTGGAAGGAAAGATGACATTCTTACCCGGGGAGGTCTGATGGATACGTGAAGTACCTTCATAACCTACTTAGTGATAGGCAGCTGAACCATCAGAAGTCAGCAGAGGTCATAGTACGGATCAAGAACGATTTGAAAGGACTGAACAATTAAGAGAGAATAGCCCTTGGCATTCAGTCTCGTAAGGGGGCTCACAGACTGGGGAATCCCCCAAACACGAGGAGAATTCCTCCGAACTGGTGCACAGAATACACTCAGCCCCAGGACAAGGAGGAATTCCCAACAGCAAAATGAAATACACTCTTCCCAAAGGACATGTAGTTTATATTAAAAAGCCCAGTCTCCGTTTCTGAATACGGGCTCGCTTTCTCCTGACTCGAAAATACCGTCGATATCCATTTCTTCGGATCCAATCATGAAGTCCACATGTGTGATGCTAGTGTTTAACCCGTTCTTTTCCAATTCTTCCTGACTCATGTTTTTACCGCCTTCGAGACAAAAGGCATAAGCACTGCCAATTGCTATATGATTGGAGGCATTTTCATCAAATAATGTGTTATAGAATAAAATGTTTGATTGAGATATAGGAGAGTTAAAAGGTACAAGAGCTACTTCACCCAAATAATGGGATCCTTCATCTGTTTCAATTAACCCTTTTAAAATTTCTTCCCCTTCGTCTGCTTTAACGTCCACAATTTTTCCTTTCTCAAACGTCAGTGTAAATCCATCAATAATGTTTCCGCCGTAGCTGAGCGGTTTCGTGTTGCTCACTGTTCCGTTTACGCCGTACTTATATGGTACAGTGAATACTTCCTCGGTTGGCATATTGGCCATAAATTCCTGGCCTTTTTCGTTGATGCTGCCAGCACCGACCCAAAGATGGCCAGCGGGCAGTTCAATTGTTAGATCGGTGCCCGGTGCTTGATAATGGAGCTTTTTATAGCGTCTTTGATTTAAGTAGTCCACTTTTTTATGGAGATTTTGATCATGTTCTATCCATGCCTGGATAGGATTCTCCTGATCTGCCCGTGTGGCTTTAAAAATGGCATCCCAAAGCAGATCTGTCTGCTTTTCCGGAGGGGCAGCGGGGAACACCTTTTTTGCCCAATCTTTGGAAGGAGCAGCAATGACAGTCCAGCTGACTTTATCCGATTGAATGAATTGCCGGTATCGATGCATGGCCTTTCCCGCTGCTTTTTGGAAATTGGCAATACGATTTGGGTCAACACCCTTCAGTAAATCAGGTCCTGAGGAGATGACGGACATGAAAGCAGCGCCATCTTCCGCAAGCTCTTCCATTTCTTTGGCACGCCATTTAGGATATTCCAGAAAAGCTTCATCGGGGGCCATGTCATATTTTAAACGGGTGACCCCGTCGTCATTCCAATTGACAATGACGTTTTTGGCCCCTGCTTCATATGCCTTTTTAACAATCAGGCGTATGAATTCGGCATTATTGATTGAGGCATTTACGGCCAGTGTTTGCCCTTTTTGTACATTGACCCCAACTTTTACTGCAATCTCCGCATACTTTTCTAAATTCTTCTGAAAATCAGCCATCTGCATTCTCCTTTATACATAAAAGTAGTTTGTACTATTTTATCAGGATCAGACAGGGAATCCAAAAGAAACTAATGGTCCAAACCAAGTAAAGCACGGTAATCTTGTGGAGATGTTACAATGTCAGCAAGTGTATAATTATCGAGGACTTCCAGATAGGCAAGCAGTGCGCGGTTCAGGACATGCCTTAATCCGCAGACAGGGGAAATAACACAATGGGACGGGCCTTCACCGAAGCATTCCACCAGATTGAAATCATCCTCAGTTTTCCGAACCACTTCCCCAATGTTGATTTCTTCGGGAGGCAATGCCAGCTTAATGCCGCCGCCCCGGCCGCGAATCGTATGAATAACGCCTATTTTGCCAAGCTCATGGATCACTTTTGTCAAATGGTTCCGTGAAATCCCGTAAGCCTCAGCTATTTCGGTAATATTGGCCAATTCGCCCGGTTTTTTATTAGTAAGATATATTAACACACGCAAAGAATAATCCGTGTAGTTGGTTAGTCTCATTTTTTCATCACCATTATAAATCATATCATTTTTTGTATGGAGAATGGCAGTAGACCGCTCCATAAATGTATTTTCTTATTAAACATACATATAAAATGCATCTTTTGTGACCAAATTGCGACGGGATTTTGTCAGCTTTTTTACACATCATCAAAAGGGATTGTGGGGCAGGGGAAAGATGCCTTAAAGTAAAGTTAAAGATAGATTTTAAATACATCTTTAAAAAGGAGAATGAAAATGGCACTTTCACAAAAAACAATTGATACAGTCAAAGCAACTGTACCCGCTTTGGAGAAACATGGTGTTACCATTACTACAGTGTTCTACAAAAACATGTTTAATAATCATCCCGAACTGCTGAATATTTTTAATCATGCCAACCAGTCGCAGGGACGCCAGCAAACCGCTTTGGCAAATATGGTGTTGGCAGCAGCCAAAAACATCGATCAATTGGAAAGTGTTCTCCCTGCGGTCATTCCGGTGGCACATAAGCACCGCGGACTGGGGGTTAGGCCTGAACATTACCCGATCGTCGGAAAGCATTTATTGGAAGCGATAAAAGAAGTACTCGGTGATGCAGCCACAGACGAAATCATCGATTCCTGGGCAGAAGCATACGGTGTGATTGCCCAAGTATTTATTGACATTGAAGACAACATGTATAAGTCAGCCAAAGAACAGGAGGGCGGATGGAAAGACTTTAAAGAATTAGAAGTTATTGACAAGGTGAAAGAAAGTGAGACCATTACTTCCTTTTACTTTAAAGCAAAGGACGGTCAGCCGCTTCCGGAATACAAACCAGGTCAATATATAACCATTAGAGTCCGAGTTCCCGGTGAGAATTATACACTGAACCGCCAATATAGCTTATCCTGCGCGCCAGGAAACCAATATTACAGAATTTCTGTAAAAAGAGAACCACAAGGGAAAGTGTCCAATTATCTTCATGACCAAGTACAAGTTGGGGATACCATTGAAGCAAGTGCACCGGCAGGAGATTTCACTCTAAACATGGAAGAGACTTCCCCTATAGCTCTCATCAGCGGGGGAGTCGGATTGACTCCATTGGTGAGTATGCTGGAAACTATGGTCCAACATAGATCCGAGCGTAACGTTACCTTTATCCATTCAGCCAGACATGAAGGAGTACATGCCTTCAGTGAAGAAGCATTGGAAATCGCTGGAAAGCTCGATCATGGAAGCTGCTATTACGGATATCAGGAACCGAAGAACAAAGAAGGTAATCATCACTTTACAGGCTATATTACAAAAGAATTCTTGGAAGATAAACTTACTGAAGATACGGTTTGTTATGTATGCGGCCCAGTGCCTTTCATGAAAGCAGTAGTAACTATTTTACAAGGGCTCGGCTTGCCTGATGAAAACATCCGTTATGAATTTTTCGGACCGGCGATGGCCATGGAAAAGGTAAAAGAAGCAGTATAACCTTTTCGGCTTAAAGAAAAAATTGCGCAAGTCACCAGCCGGGGGAGCTGTGTGTCTTGCGCATTTCTTATTGTAAAGCTTTTTTCAGTGTATCAATATTTTTTTCCATAATGCTAAAATAGTCTTCGCGGTTTTGTTTATCTTCTTCTGTGATGTATTCCAGGTTGTGCAAGGTGAGGGCATCTGTCCCTGTTTCTTTTTGTATGGTTTCTGCCACTTTTGTTTTGGGATTCTGATCATAAATTAAGTACTGGATTTGACGGTCTTTCACCGTTTCGATGATATGCTGCAGCTGTTTTTGAGAAGGTTCATTTTCAGAACTCAAGCCCGTAATGCTGATTTGTTTTATACCGTATCGATGTTCCCAGTACCCGTAGGCGGCGTGGGAAACAAGTATTTCTTTTCGGCTGGCTGAATCGACGACTGCGCGGAATTGCGTATCCAGCTGTTCCAGTCGTGTTTTCAGTTCTTTAAAGTTATGTTCAAATTCACTTTGGGCGGAAGGCTTTTCTTCTATCAGTGCATTTTTAATATGATCTGCCATCATAATGGCTTTTTCCGGATCTATCCAAATATGCGGATCCAAATCATGATGGTGGTGTTCATTACTGCTTTCATGACCATGTTCTTCCCCATCTTTGCCGGCCAATAATTCAATTTCTTCGGAAACCTCCACCTTTACGACATTTTCGTCTTTTAATGTGTTGTCTATTTTCTCAATAAAAGATTCCAGGCCTGCTCCGTTATACATTAATAAATCTGCTTCAGCAATGCTCATCATTTTTTTGACCGATGGTTCATATGTATGGGCATCAGCTCCGGGCGGGTAAACGCTTTGCACTTCTACATGATTTCCGCCAATTTTTTTTGCAAAGTCTTCGATAGGAAATATGGTAGTGTAGACCGTTAATTTTTCATTATTGTCCTCTTGATCTGAAACTGTCCCTCCATTGCATCCGGCAAAAAGCAGGGCGGATAAAATAAGTAACAATGGGGTGATAAATGTACCTTTCATTCCGTCATCCCTTTCATGTTTTGAAAGTGTCTGCATTGCACATCCTATAAATCGTAATGATTACGATTTGAATTATATTATAAATCAAAATAGAGGGCAAGAACCAATTTACACAGGGAAAGGGCGAAGTTTATGTATCCGGTCTGCAATTGTAATAAGATAAAGAGAAGATTTTATATATAAATCAATGATTGGGAAAGCTAATGTCCGGCGCATAAAGGAGGATATAGATGGATAAATTTTTTTACCTCGCTGAAGACCGAATTCGCAAAGCAAATGAAAGAGGAGAGTTCGATAACCTACCCGGAAAAGGAAAACCGCTGCCTCCAGACAAGTTGGAGGGCATACCGCCTGATTTAAGGATGGCCTATCGCTTAATGCAAAATGCCGGATTTTCTCCTGAGGAAATGGATGCAAAAAAGGAATTAATGACGATTGAGGACCTCATCCGCCATTCTGAAGACGAATTGGAAGCTGAAAAGTTGAGGAAGGAACTAAATGAGAAATTACTGAAATATAATAGCATGCTTTCTAAAAGGGGAATAAAGACAAACTCTGCTTTGTTTAAGCGTTATGAACATAAAATAGAAAAGAAATTCTTTGAATAGACTTTATAAGCCAATGGTCCCGGCCGCCATTGTATCTGAAAAACATTCCCTGATACTTAAAATATTCCAGCTTCTGCCGATATTATAGATAAGACAGATTATAGCATAGGGTGAAGCAAATGGATAAAACATCGTTAATAGGCGTAGTTCTTGGAATTGCCGCAGTTGGGGCGGGGATGGTATTAAAAGGTGTAAGCCTCTCGGCCCTGTTAAATCCGGCTGCCATATTGGTTATTATTGTCGGTACAGCTGCGAGTGTCATTATTGCTTTTCCATCTTCTGAAATCAAGAGAGTCCCCAAACTGTTCGGAATTATCTTTACAGAAAAAAATATGCCCACACCGAAGGAACTCATTGTTCTTTTTTCTGAAATGGCACAACTTGCCAGAAGAGAAGGATTATTGGCTCTGGAAGCCGAGATGGAAAAAATTGATGAACCTTTTTTAAAGCAGGGGCTTTTAATGGCGGTTGACGGACAGAGCGCCGATTACATACGCGAAGTACTCCATGATGAAATTGATGCAATGGAGGAACGCCATGCGGCCGGTGCCCAAATATTTACTCAGGCCGGAACGTATGCACCGACGCTGGGTGTTCTGGGAGCAGTAATTGGATTAATTGCAGCTTTGGCGAATATGGATAATACAGATGAACTGGGCAGTGCCATTTCAGCTGCATTTGTTGCTACACTTTTTGGCATATTTACTGGTTATGTGTTGTGGCATCCATTTGCAAATAAATTAAAGAGAAAATCCAATGAAGAAGTCAGGTTAAAAGAAATGATGGTTGAAGGAATCCTATCCATTCTTGAAGGAGAAGCTCCGAGAATGATCGAACAAAAACTTTCCTCCTATCTCCCGAAAGCCCAGCGTAAAGAATTGGAAAGTGAAAGTGAAAGTGAAGTGGCGTCCAATGTCCAGGCGTAGACGTAAAAGGCAAAATCAAGAAGAACATGGTGAATCGTGGCTGCTTCCATATGCTGATTTAATGACATTACTTCTTGCGCTATTTATTGTATTATTTGCTGCAAGTTCTGTGGATGCCCAAAAATTCCAGGCCATTTCCAGAGTGTTCAGCGGCATCTTTATCGGGGGCGATGGTCCTGTGGAATTTGATTCACCGATAGAGATCAAAGAAAAATTAGATGATAAGGAGCAAGTGGAAACTGATCCGACAGAACATTTCACGGAGGAATTGGCTGATTTGAAAATTCTGGAGGCCATCCAGGAAAAAGTAGATCAGTATATTCAGGAAAAGCAGTATGAAGATAAGTTCTCCACCGCATTAACATCTGAAGGATTACTGATCACCATTAACGACAGCGTGCTTTTCCAATCGGGGAGCGCTGAAGTGAGGGAAGAAGATAAGAAAACAGCAAGAGAGCTTGCTGAATTGCTGGAGATGGAAGTTCCGAGAAGTGTCATCATCAGCGGGCATACAGATGATGTACCGATTAAGAACTCCGAATACGCATCTAACTGGGAACTCAGTGTTATGAGGGCAGTCAACTTTATGAAACTGCTATTGGAAAACGGGAACCTTGATCCCCGATTATTCAGCGCAAAAGGCTTTGGAGAATTTAAGCCTGTAGCAGACAACAGTACAGCTGAAGGACGGGAAGCCAACAGGCGGGTGGAGGTTCTTATAGAACCATTTAACTCCGAAGATGGGAATTAACTTTACATAAGCATCAAGATGTTTGAGCAGAGTATTTCTCGGGAAATGCAAAGTTTCATTAATCATTGGAAAAGGGGCTGTCTAAATAGCCCCTAAAATAAATCAGGAGGAGAAAACCGAATCGTTTTTCTCCTCCTGATTTTGCATTTGTGGGCTTTTTTCCTAAAAGCAGCTGGCGGATGCCCGCCACTTTCA
>NZ_JBHUEO010000045.1:0-21392 GCF_042680885.1 Siminovitchia sediminis
ATTGCCATACATCTGGATAGACAGGTCTAGGTGGATGGGAATCTTTTTCTTAAAAATAAAAACACAAAAATCTAGATACAAGTCGTCTAAATGTAAAATAAAAAAGCCTGTAGAGAAAAAAACAGCTTGTAGAGAAAAAAACATATACTTTCTCTACAAGCTGAGCACCTTACCAGGTGCTTTTTATTATGGGAACAATGGGGTGTCATATGTCTGGGTCCGATGGCTGGCCTGAGCCTGTCGGACTAAAGAAATAGTGGATATGGAGAGGAGAAAGATCAATGCCTCTAAGGAAATATCAGGTCCTTGATAAAACGAATGATAAAGACTTAGAAATATACCATAGACCATTAACAGGAAGCCATATCGGGCCGTTGTGCTATATCCTTCCCCATGCCGAGTCTGCGCTGCTTTGCCCCCATCGTTATTATCGTCCAGGTTAGGCTTTGAATAATCCTTTATCATTTTGTCGAAAATGATGTAAAAAGGGAGGAGGGGAAGAGATTTGAAAAAATCCGGGGTGATAGCTGGCGTATGCTTGATGCTGGCGGGATGTATAGGCGAGCCGCCCAATAAGTTTGATGTAAATATGATCAACAATGAAGGAGATTCGATCGGAACCGTTACCTTTGAGGAAAAAGCTGAGGGTATTGCTATCAAAGGAGAACTGGAAGGGCTTCCTTCCGGTGATTTGGCCATGCATATCCATGATAAAGGAACATGTGAACCCCCTGACTTTTCATCAGCCGGGGAACATTTCAACCCTGATAAAAAAGACCATGGACTGCTCAACCCAAAAGGTCCGCATGCAGGTGATCTCCCCAACCTTACAGTAGATGAGAATGGAAAAGGAAAAGTGGACGTAGTAGCAAAAGAAGTGACTTTTAAGGAAAGAAAGGCTTCCCTTTATACAAAAGAAGGGACAGCCCTTGTGATCCATGAACAGGCTGATGATGGTACGAGCCAGCCTGATGGCGGCTCAGGGGACCGGATCGCCTGCGGCGAAATTTCGAAAAACAAAAAGCCAGCAAACAAATAAAGAGCGGCCCGGGGACCCGCTCCTATGCATCAAATGCGATTTGCAGTCTTTTTATTCCTTCTTCTACCATAGCTCTCGGACTGGCAACATTCATACGGACAAAGCCTTCTCCTCCGGGTCCGTATGCGTTACCCAAATTCAGTGCCAACTTTCCGCGATTCAAGAGACGTTTTTTTATTTCGTCATCTGACATCCCCAGTTGTCTGCAATTGATCCAGATCAAATATGTGCCTTCTGGGTTGATGACCTCGACCTTCGGTATTTTCTCACCGATCTCTTTCATAACATAGTCTATGTTGGATCTAATATATTGCAACGCTTCATCCAGCCAAGGTCCACCATGTTTGTAGGCTGCTTCCATTGCGATGGCTCCAAACGTATTCAACATGTGAAAACCGTCCATTGCTTGAACAGCCTCTAGTTTCCTGCGGCACTCTTTATTGGTCACCACCATAAAAGACGCTTGAACACCTGCCAGGTTAAACGTTTTTGTCGGTGCCATACATGTGAGCGTAATGTCGGCGATTGATTCACTCAAAGAAGCAACTGGTGTATGTTTATGAGGTTTTAAGACTAAATCAGCATGGATTTCATCGGACGCAATCCATACACCGTACTTTTCGCACAGCTCTGCCACTTGGAATAATTCTTCTTTCCTCCACACTCTTCCGGAAGGGTTATGAGGGTTGCTCAGCAGGAGCATTTTTACGCCGCTGCTCAGTTTAATCTCCAAATCTTCAAAATTTATCTCATAGCGGCCATTGTTTAAAACAAGCGGGGAGTTTACGACCTCTCTCCCATTTGATTTTATGATATGAAAAAAAGGAGTATATACCGGTGATTGCAGCAGAATTTGATCTCCCGGTTCCGTCAACGCCTGGATGGCCGTATGTATAGATGGCATGACACCCGGACTGTATAAAAGCCACTCCGGTTGAATCGGCCAGGAGTGACGGCTTTTTACCCAGTTACAAACAGTTTCTGATAACTGGTCTGAAATAATTGTATAACCAAAGACACCATGATCAACTCTTTCTTGAAAGGCGTCAATGACTTCTTGGGGAGGACGGAAATCCATATCCGCTACCCACATGGGAAGAAGGTCTTCGCTGCCAAATAGCTTTTTCAACCCATCCCATTTTAATGAATGAGTATTTTTTCGGTCAATCTGATCATCAAAATTCATCAACGCTCGAACACCTTCCTGCTTGTTTTAGCATTCATTATAAATGATTCTTTTTAGGAATGTCAGCTATCCTGTCTTGCATGAAGAAAAGCCTTGATTTCTTTGTACACTTCCTGCGGTCTTTCTTCTGGCAGCAGGTGGCCTGTTTCTTTTAAAACGATAAGCTTTGAATGATTTAAATCTTTTTCAAGTTTTTTACCAATACGCAGGGGAACAATTTTATCGTATTCTCCCCATAGCAGCAGACATGGTGTTTGAATCATGCGTAATTTTTCTTCAGGAAGATCACCTTCACGATGTCTCAATAGAAGTGCAAGTGATGAAAAAATCCGGGGATCCTCGAACTGCCGGGCATACCCTTGAATCATCTCGCGATTGATCAGTCCAGGGTCATGGATGACGCTTTTTAAATTTCCGACAACGCCCGTTTTAGCCAGGTAGCGCTTAACAAAAAAAGGGAAGAATGGAAGGTAAGAAGCCACAATATGGCGTTTCTTAGCCCGAGCGTAATAACTTGAACTGCAAAGAAGAACCCCTTTGTAAATTTTTTCCGGGGCCTGAAGCATCATATTCAGTGCGATTTGTCCGCCCATCGAATGGCCGGCTACCGAAAATCGATCGATCCCTAACTTTTCCAAAAGCTGTAGAACGGTTGAAGCAATATTTTGATAGGAATATTGAAAAGTTTTTGCTTTTCCGCTGTTTCCAAATGGCGGTAAGTCAACCGAAATGATATGAAAATCTTGCGCCAGAAAAGGGACCAGCATTCGAAAGCTGAAAGAGGATGATAAAAATCCATGCAAAAGGACAATGGTTTGTCCGGCATCAGGATCCCCATTTTCTTCATAATAAATTGCTGTACCATTAATCATTTCTCTGATTCCGTCCACACATCATCCCTCCGAATCCCTTTGAACAGGAAGCAAGCTTCTGCACATCTATTCACAAATTCATTTGATTTATGGCATGCTTGGTCCGTCTGTTATTGAAAGTCTTCACGCAAAATAATTCGAAAGCTTCGTCAACTGGGATGCCCCACTGAGCAGGTTGACATTTATAAGGAATTATACATGATTTTTTCATGAACAAAAAAATTCGTGGCTTCAATAAGCCACGACCATTCATAAAAAAAGGGGGAATATTGGAATGTCCTACAGTATGAGTATTTCCGGAATCTCCATACTTTAAACACAGTTTTTTTACAAGTTTGGAACATTCATTCATTGGGTACAGATTCAGAAGAACTTTTGATTTTTTTCATTATTTATGCTAATATTTTCTATTGCGTTCATAGGAGAAAATTTAATCATAATTGGGAGTTGTTTTCATGACAGCAAATTATAATCAGGGCGATATTGTAACAGGGAAGGTGACAGGGATCCAGCCTTATGGGGCGTTCATAGCGTTAGACCAGGATACTCAGGGACTGGTTCATATTTCAGAAATTAAACATGGGTTTGTCAAAGACATTCACGAGGTTCTTTCCATTGGGGAAGAAGTAAAAGTGAAAGTTCTTCAGGTGAATGAAGATGAAGGAAAAATCAGCCTTTCTATAAGGGCCCTAGAAGACGCGCCCTCTGCTGAAGAAGTGAAAAGGCCGCGCAGCCGCCGTCAGGGAAGTGTCAGGCTCGAAGACGTCGATCGGGAAGGGTTTAACACATTAAAAGACAAGTTGCAGGAATGGATTGAACAATCGGAGCGTGACGATTTAATTAAAAAGTAAAGTACAAGGAATGGTGTCTTTATAAAGTTCCTTTCATAAATCAGGCGGAGAAAATCATTGTTTCTCCGCCTGATTTATTTCCTCCCAAACTTGGGAAAGAAGCACCGAGAAATTACCGGCCTCGCAATTTTTGGAGCAGCCGGGTATTTTGTTCGGCCGTACCCGTGTAATTGTTTATATTGTACTTTTCAGCAAGTTTTTTCCGATTGGAAAATGATGAATCTTCACCAATGGATTTCAGGTAATCAACAATGGATCCAGTCTCCATATCCCCCCTTAGGTTTGGCTGGAGTGGAAAGGCTGTTTGACCTTATTTTATTTAGCAGATCCAAATTCTGCGAAGCGGTACCTTTATAATTGGTTATACCGTATTGTTTGGCCAGCCTTTCTCTATTTGCAAAGCTGGCGTCCACACCAATGCTTTTAAGATAGTCCACAATGGAATGCCCAGTATAAGACTGGGAGGGTTTGTTTGAATTGCTGACGGTCCTCATTCTATTTAACAGTTCAAGGTTTTGTTCAGCTGTTCCTCTATAGTTTTCAATCCCATATTGGGCTGCCAATTTGGAACGATTGGCAAAGGAGGAATCCATATTGATACTTTTTAGGTAATCGACAATGGAATTACCTGAGTACGTACCCTTTTGTGGAGAGCTTTCGATCTCGGGTGGATCTGTGGGCACTTCATTTTCTACCATACGGAGAAAATCATCCCATGCAATGCCTTTATAACCTTCCCGCAATTGATCCGGGCAATCTTTCAGGGACCAGTCATGGTGCTGTTTAATTTTGTCAATACCGAGGTTGTGTTTTCTCATCAAGTGTTTCGTCAGGTCTGCAGCGTTTCGCATAGCCTTTTCGTAATTCCCGTCACGATTGACACATATTTCAATAGCAATAGATTGAGTGTTGCCGGGCCCTTGTCCATCAGATGCGTGCCAACACATCACTGTATCAGGAAATGACTGGATAATCTCATGATCGTCGACTTGGTAATGCCAGCTTGCTGTCCGGGGGTTTAACTTTGTTTGTATATTAGCGTGAGCCTGAGCATCTGCCCCTCTATTGGTGTTGCCCGTTTGGTGAATCGTGATGTAGTTACATGGGTTTCCATATCCGTATGACCGTTGTTCTATCACATTCTGAGATACCAATTGACGTTTAATTGCTACCATAGAATCACCTCCTTGTATATTAAATGCACCCTGTCCTCTTATTGGAAAGGCTCTTCTCTTGGTTGTTCTGTTGGTTTTTACATAAAAAAAAGAGCCCGTCCATGCGCTCTTAACCCGTATTTTCACTATGGTATGGTTTTCTTTCCCATGTTCAAACGGATTTCAATCCTTTTGATTTCTCTGATCCTTCCCTTGTCATTAGATATACCAAAATAAAAGGAAACGTATATAATAAACGTAAGAATATCAACTTCATTATTCGAAAAAATTTATTTCCATTGATAGACGATTATCTTAGCCATATTGTTTTTTTGAAAAGCTATTCTATGGTCACCTGAAGAAGGTAAGATCATATTTTAATAAAGAAAGGGCTGAAGATTTTGTCGAAAACGGAGCAGATCATTGAGCAAACGGAAAAATATGGAGCACGGAATTATCATCCGCTTCCCATTGTTGTCTCTAAAGCGGAAGGCGTCTGGTTGGAAGATCCTGAAGGAAACCGGTATATGGATATGTTGAGTGCCTATTCTGCTGTCAACCAGGGCCATCGTCATCCAAAAATCATTCAGGCATTAAAGAATCAGGCTGATAAGGTAACGTTGACCTCCCGGGCTTTTCACAATGATCAATTGGGCCCATGGTATGAAAAAATCACCACAATCACGAATAAAGACATGGCATTGCCGATGAACACAGGGGCGGAAGCAGTCGAAACTGCTTTTAAAGCGGCACGCCGCTGGGCATACGAGGTCAAAGGAGTTCCGAAATACAAGGCAGAAATTATTGCTTGTGAAGGAAACTTTCATGGCCGGACGATGACAGCAGTCTCCCTTTCTTCTGAAGAGGAATACCAGTGCGGGTTTGGACCGCTTCTGCCGGGAATCAAGCTGGTCCCTTATGGTGATTTGGAAGCTTTGAAGCAAGCTATTACTCCACATACTGCTGCCTTCTTAATAGAGCCCATTCAAGGGGAAGCCGGAGTGATTATTCCTCCCGAAGGGTTCTTAAAAGCCGCTCGGGATGTATGCAAAGAGCATAACGTTCTTTTTATTGCAGATGAAATCCAGGCAGGACTGGGCAGGTCCGGTAAGATGTTTGCCTGTGATTGGGAGGGCATCAAACCGGATATATATATATTAGGAAAAGCATTAGGAGGGGGAGTTGTTCCCATATCCTGCATTTGTGGAGATGAAGAGGTGCTGGGAGTTTTTAATCCTGGATCACACGGGTCAACCTTTGGAGGGAATCCTCTGGCGTGTGCAGTATCTATCGCTGCTCTGGAAGTGATTGAAAATGAAAATCTTTCAGAGCATTCACTTGAACTTGGTGACTATTTTGTGTCAAAATTAAAAGAGACGAAATCCCCCATAATTAAAGAAGTTCGGGGAAAAGGTCTGTTTATTGGTGTTGAGTTGCATGAAGCTGCCCGAAAATATTGTGAAGCGCTGAAAGAAGAGGGACTTTTATGCAAGGAAACTCATGAAAATGTCATTCGGTTTGCCCCTCCGCTTGTAATCACTAAAGAAGAGGTGGATTGGGCATTGGTAAGAATTAAAAAGGTTCTATCCTGATGTTATAATGGAAGTTGATTATTAAGCAAAGAGGCGAATAAAACGATGGCAGAAAATCTGAACTTATTTACATCTACACAAGAGGTTATAAAAGAAAGCCTTAACAAACTTGGCTTTGGCGAGGAAATGTATGAATTACTGAAAGAGCCCATTCGGATGCTGACTGTCAGAATTCCAGTGAAGATGGACGACGGATCAGTCAAAGTCTTTACAGGGTTTCGAGCCCAGCATAATGACTCAGTGGGGCCGACCAAGGGGGGAGTCCGCTATCATCCGGAAGTAACCGAGGAAGAGGTTAAGGCGATGTCCCTTTGGATGACCATCAAATGCGGTATCGTGAATCTTCCCTATGGTGGTGGAAAAGGCGGAATTATTTGCGATCCCCGGACCATGTCAATGGGTGAAATTGAACGTCTCAGCCGTGAGTATGTCCGCGCCATCAGCCAAATTGTAGGGCCTACAAAGGATATTCCGGCACCTGACGTCTATACGAATTCTCAAATTATGGCATGGATGATGGATGAGTATAGCCGTTTACGTGAAAATGACTCACCCGGGTTTATTACAGGAAAACCGATTGTCCTTGGCGGGTCACAGGGAAGAGAAAAAGCCACCGCTCAAGGTGTTACGATATGTATAGAAGAAGCTGCAAGGAAACGCGGCATTGAATTAAAAGATGCGAGGATTGTCATTCAAGGATTTGGAAACGCGGGAAGCTTCCTGTCCAAGTTCCTCTATGATGCAGGAGCAAAAATTGTCGGGATTTCTGATGCATATGGTGCGCTTCATGACCCGGACGGTTTAGATATTGATTATTTGCTGGACAGAAGAGACAGCTTTGGAACGGTTACAACTCTATTTGAAAACACGATATCCAATAAGGAATTATTTGAACTGGATTGTGATATTATAGTCCCGGCTGCAGTCGCCAACCAGATTACCGGAGAAAATGCGCCGAATATAAAAGCTTCCATTGTCGTAGAAGCAGCCAACGGTCCGACCACGGATGAAGCAACCAAAATCCTATCCGAGCGAGGCATTCTTCTTGTGCCTGACGTTTTGGCCAGTGCCGGCGGTGTAACCGTCTCCTACTTTGAGTGGGTTCAGAACAATCAAGGCTATTACTGGACTGAAGAGGAAGTAAACGAAAGATTGCGCGAGAAGCTCGTTGCAGCATTTGAGAATGTTTACAACCTTTCCCAAAATCGCAGAGTGAATATGCGTCTTGCGGCTTATATGGTGGGACTTCGCAATGTTGCAGAAGCCTCGCGTTTCAGAGGATGGGTCTAACAGCATATCTTGAAAAAACTGCCAATACAACCGTATCGGCAGTTTTTTGTATAACTGTTTGACTCTCAGGGACAATATATAAAAATAGACCTGGGAGTGAAGATGATGATTCATATTGATTCTTCCATTGAAGGAAGACGGTTTAATCTTCATAAGTTAGAGCAGCTGCTGAAGCCCAAAGGTTATACTATTGGAGGAAATTGGGATTATGATCGCGGATTTTTTGATTATAAAATGGCAAATGATGAAGGATATCAATTTCTGCGAGTTCCTTTTACTGCAGTAGAAGGGCAGTTGGATATGAATGGGGCAGTAGTGGAACTGGGAAAGCCGTTTGTCCTTAACCATGTGTATCAGCGAGGACTGGATGATCATGTAGATGTTGGCAATGTAACTGCTTCTGTTAATCAATTTTCAGAACCGGAAGATCCGGATGGGTCGGTGGATGAGGAATATGTTAAACAAGGGAAAGAACTGGTCCAGAGCCTGGAAACACTGTTAACCCAATGAAAAACCAAAGTAACTGCATGCCACTTTAGGAAATTTAATGTACAGTGAGAGGAATTTGCAAAGTATTTTTTGATCATCTAATTCTTGTTAATATCTGATCCGATTGCAGAGAAGAATTTCATCTCTGAGTAGTCGCTCCAACGCCATATTGCTTTAGATTCATTAAGAAAAAGGGCTGTCTCAGAAATGCAGCATTCACTGATTTTCAGGACAGCTCTTTATAAACCTTGTCTTTAGGTAATGATGAGCGTCTTAATATCTTTGCAATGAACAAAACCGTCAAAAGTAGTTCCGCCAGAAGAAAGAGTGAATCTTACACAGCAAGTTTTCCTGTCAAAGCTGATAAAGGTGACAGGTAAAAGTAATGCGGAACTAAAAGTTGCAAAGCTGATTGGTGTATTTCTTGCAAGGTTTTTCAGCCGTTCACAAGCACAACCTTTGCAATGATCATGGTGTCTCTCTTCTCCTTTAGAACAACAGTCATGGTGATATTCCTCTTTGAAACTCAAACTGATCCCTCCTTCATTTCATTCATTCGTATTTAAGTGTTTTGGATTAGCAACACTTTTATATCGCGGCAATCTACAACAACATCCGAGGTACCGACTCTAAGATCTGCACAGCAAGTTTTGTGATTAAAGCTGATAAAAGTAGCTGGCAGTAAGAATTGAGCTTCCCCCGTTGTGAAAAGTATTGGAGTATTTCTTGCTAAATTTCTCAATTGTTCACAGGCGCACCCTTTGCAGTGGTCATTGCCCCGATCAAAACAACAGCAGTCTTTTTCGTGATGGCGGTCACGTTCTGAACGTTCATCCCTTTCATGCCTGCGTTTGCCTTCATCTTTTTCGGAGCGGATATCACAACGACCGCCACGATCAAGTCCGCAGCCACAGTCATCGTGATGGTGCTCTTCGCCCCAAATGAAACATTTGTGCTTTCGATGTCGCCTCTTGCCCCTGCTAGGCAACTCATAACAAAATTCTTCCTCGAAGTACACAGTATCACTCCTTTTCTTTTCTTTTCTAAAGGCGATAGCCTTTTGTTATTAGTCTATTAATGAAATTTGAAATTGATTGGACAATCGTTCTGAGGATAAAGACCATTTTTATCTAGCTGTCCTTGGTTGATTGTCTAATAGCATTTACTGATTGCTCTATTGTTGCCTTAACTTTTTCTACTATTTCGGTGTCTACGAATTCTATTTTTTGTAGAGGCTGAATAGCCATTTGGACGATAGCGTCTGCTAGTTCCTCTGTCATTGTTGGAGGGTCTGATTTTACATTGGTCTCAGATAATACATGATCCAGGTTTATTTCCGGAATAGCCGATCCATCTCCAATGTTTACTTTCATTTTCTCAGAAAGCTCTTTAAACAGATCGACGGGATTTTGGGCGGAATTCATGAATATATCACTCCTTTTCCACATTTATTAGTAGGATATTGTACATAGATGAATTCTGATTGGACCAATTAAATGAATAAAAGCACATTTTTATTGGAATATAGAGATTCTTTAAAAAGGCATCAGATTAATCTGAATATGTCGAAATAATTAGGAGTAGGAGTTATTTGGAAAGAGATGAAAGTGATTTCCTTTTTGATTCAAGCAGCTTCTGATTGAATAAGATCCTTTCATCCGTTGGACGAAATTCCCTTGCTTTTTCATTATGCATATAGGATTTTTCAAAATCCTGAAGATGATAATAGCAGACGCATAACTGTTGATGCGGGTACCATGTAGAGTAGGCTGGGTAAGTAAAGCTCCACTTATTTGGGTCATCCGGAAGAGTGGTGGCAAGCTCATACCAGAAAACAGCCGAATAATAATCACTGCCCTGCTGAAAGTTGTAGCCAATTCTGCAGCATATTTCCGGTCGGGGTGTTTTGGCGAGCTCCAAAGCTAAAAACAGTGACGATCGTTCCTTTTCTTTATCTCCTAACAGACGATAGCAATCAGCTCGAAAGACACAGGAATAAATTTTATCTTCTAACCATCCATCCTTTCTTTCGACAGCTTTATTGTAACTTTCGATGGCATCTTGAAAATGACCATTTTCTCTCAATTCATTCCCGTAATAAAAGTAATCCCTAGTTGTAAACACATCTCCATTTTTAATTTTACTTTCATAAATGGAAAGGTTTCTTCGGACAGCATGGCTGTTTTTTAGATGCGTAATGGCAATATCGGAATTGATGATATGTCCCGATACTTCAATATAATTATGAACATCTCCTTTCCATTGAAAATTTCGGGTTCTTTTAAGAAGCCGATTTCTCCGGTATCGTAATGTCACGTTTCCATATTCATCTACACCCGCGTTGTAAAACATAGAGACAGAATCAACGTTCGAATCTAATGTTTCTTTTAGGTATTTCAACTTTTTCCGGTCTTCTTCCAACAGCACGTCGTCTGCATCAAGATAAAAAATATAGTCCTTCGTTGCAAATTTAAACGATTCATTTCTCGCATCTTTAAATTTCCCTGTCCATTGGAAGAAAAAAATTCGGTCAGTATATTGTTTTGCGATTTCTACAGTTTTGTCCGTGGAGCCTGTATCCACAATATTAATTTCATCCACTAGATCTTTAACTGAATTAAGGCATCTCTCTAGTACGTCTTCCTCATTTTTAACGATCATACATAAGCTAATTGTAACCACCTTGTACCCTCCTGCTTTTTTTAAAAAAGGAAGATACTCCTTGAGTATCTTCCTATGAATAAATTTTTCTGTAAACTTAAGGCCCCGTAGGTCCGGCAGGTCCTGTAGGTCCGGCAGGTCCTGTAGGTCCGGCAGGTCCCGTAGGTCCGGCAGGTCCTGTAGGTCCGGCAGGTCCCGTAGGTCCGGCAGGTCCTGTAGGTCCGGCAGGTCCCGTAGGTCCGGCAGGTCCCGTAGGTCCGGCAGGTCCCGTAGGTCCAGCAGGCCCCGTTGCGCCATCAGCTCCGGCAGGTCCTGTAGGTCCAGCAGGCCCCGTTGCGCCATCGGCTCCGGCAGGCCCCGTAGGTCCGGCAGGTCCCGTCGCTCCATCATCTCCGGCAGGACCCGTAGGTCCAGCAGGCCCCGTTGCGCCATCAGCTCCGGCAGGTCCTGTAGGTCCAGCGGGCCCCGTCGCGCCATCGGCTCCGGCAGGTCCCGTAGGTCCAGCAGGTCCCGTCGCTCCATCATCTCCGGCAGGTCCCGTAGGTCCAGCAGGTCCCGTCGCTCCATCATCTCCGGCAGGTCCCGTAGGTCCAGCAGGCCCCGTAGGTCCGGCAGGTCCCGTCGCTCCAGCAGGTCCGGCAGGTCCAGGTAAACCTGGAGCCCCATCAAATTCCAATAAAGCGACATCATCTATCAGTATTCTGAATATTGACATAAGTCCTGGTTGTTTAATAATTTCGACTCTTGCTTTTGTCGCGTTAGCTGGTGCAGGCTCTGTAATTAAATAGATTTCCTTCCAAGCTTCAAAGGGGGGGCCTGAGATCATATTGCCGCTGAAAGTAACATCAGTATCAATCCCTGACCCTACTTCTTCGTTATTCTCATTTAAATATATAACACGTATGGCAACCCGATCAGTGTTGCTTTGAGAAGCCAATGACACTTTCAACATATAATTCTGCCCAGGTTCAATGTTTACGGTTTGAGTCAGGGAGGCTGTTGTGGGACCGGGCTCAAAAACAGCTGCATATTGGCCTGTATGAGTATTTGTGTCAGTAATGGATGAATTGTTTGCTGTCCAACCTTCCAAAGTTCCTGTTTCGAATCCTCCATTGAATATCAAGTTAATGACAGACAAGTGTTTCCCTCCTTATAAACAAAGTAGTTCAATGAATTTCTTCTAAATTGAACTCTCGGAATATACTATGTAAGCTAATATTGCTTGTTCAGGCAAAGTATCTAAGTTAGGAACACATTTACATGGATTTATATGCCTAAAAAAATCTGTTGCTCACCAGTTGTTTGTGATCAACAGATACTAAAAAGATTATAGAAGTGCGCTAATTTCGTTTAACATTTGTTTGGCACGCTCATCGTGTGTATGGTGTTGTTGGACAAATCGATATCCGTTTTCTGTAATTCTGATACGTTCCTGCTCATTTGCCAAGTAATACGCAGCTTTTTCCTTAAAATCATCTACTGTGCAGGAGATAAAGTTTTCCTTGTCTTTAAACCCCAGCTCCAGAATATCTTCGTTGGGTTCCGCCAGCAGCAGTGTTTTACAGGCAGGAGCCTCAAAGAACTTTAATACGGCAACCCTGCCTGTTTTGTGTCGTCCTCCGCAAGTGAAAAATAATTTTGTTCGGTTCAGTTCCTTTGCATAATCTTCGTTCACGATTAACTCTTGTGCATCTGTAGCAAGGTGACCAGGGTGGGGATGATAGACAAATCCCGGTTCATCTTTCATTTGTTCAAAGACAGTGTCCCTGAATGCATACCTTCCTTTTGGGGGCATTACCTTGGGCAAGCGATGGTGAGTTTGTATGTTTTTATCGATATATACTAATCCCATTAACAATGTATCGATCTCTTTTTTAAGCCCATAGTCTTTCATAATGTCTGGATTAATGGACCAGGGAAGCCAGCGGAACTGATCTTTAAAATTGGGGAACGTCTGAAGAAATGGGTGTTTGGTGGCTGAAAAAATAAGATCTATATTGTTTTCTGTAAAATACCGAATTCTTTCATTGGGCTGCCAGTGAAGGTCAATGACAAAACAGCCCTTCGGTATATCTATATCTGCCAAGCCATCCACCATAGGTGAAAGGGCCGTATTCCAAGCGATGTCATAATGAAAAATAAAATCAGGTTGGAGGTTCATTGTTTTCAATATGTCTTGTATATGGCCATCCATATGCCAATAATAAACATTTGCATATTTTTCAAGTGCGTCAAAGATATCTTTTTTTACTTTATGTTTCGGATAAACCCAAAAAGGCTTAACCAGGATTAAAATTTTTAGTTTTTTATCCATATTATATAACCACCTTTAATTCTTTTCCTTTAACCATTATTTATATGATGATAGAAACGGATTTGTATGGACGGGACAAAAGAAAAAAGGGAACGTATTCCCTTTTGTCATAGTCTCCATAGGTAAATCCCTTTGTCCAGACTATGTCGGGGAACAGCTCCCTTGACGTCCATTAAAATTCCTTTTCTCTTTTTAAAGAGGATGTTTACGTCCGCTGATTTAAACTCTCTGTGGGGGACGGAGAGAATGACTACATCTGATGGCTCAAGTTTTTCCATAGGTTTTAATTTGATTTTTGTGTCACTCAATTGACTGGGGGAAACATAGGGATCACATACTTGAATCGATAAACCTAGAGCTTGAAGCTTCTCTATAAGTTCCAGCGATTTAGAATTTCGTATATCAGGAATATTTTCTTTAAATGTGATTCCCAGAACTGAAATTACTAAGTCCTTTATATTTAGTTTCTGTGACACCACTAGCTGCAATAAAGACTGGATCATGTAATCTGGCATATATTCATTTATTTTCCTTGCTTCTGAAATAAAACCGGGATCATAACCTTCCGCTTTTGATTTGTGGATGAGGTAATGGGTATCGACACCGATGCAGTGTCCACCAACCAACCCCGGAGAAAGAGGGATAAAATTCCATTTTGTTTTGGCTGCAGCAAGTACGTCATGCGTATCAATGTGTAATCGGTCAAAAATTAGAGAAAGTTCATTCATAAAGGCTATATTCACATCACGCTGAGTGTTCTCTACAATTTTTGAAGCTTCCGCTACCTTAATGGAGGGAGCTTTATGAAGGTCTGCATCGATAACCTCCTTATAAATCTCATATATTTTCTTCAATGTATAGCTGTTTTGTCCGGAAATAACTTTGGGTATGGTCTTAAAAGTGTGTTCCTGGTCTCCCGGGTTAATTCTTTCCGGAGAATAACCGACAAAAAAATCCTTTCCTGATTTTAATCCGGAGTGCTTTTCTAAGATGGGAATGCAAACTTCTTCGGTTGTCCCCGGATATACGGTTGACTCGTAAACGACGATCGTTTTCGCTGAAAGATTTCTTCCGATGAGAGCTGAAGCCTCTTTCAAATAAGATAAATCAGGTTCTTTTTTATGGGTAAGCGGGGTTGGAACGGCTACTATAATAACCTGGCAATCTTTTAACTTTGCCTCTTCAAATACGAATTTAATAGAAGCTTTTATTAAATCACTACTATCTATTTGGCCCGATGGATCCACGCCTTTTTTTAACCGTTCAATCTTATTTTTATCAATATCGAATCCAACCACATGGAATTTTTCTGAAAAGGCAACGGCTACCGGCAGCCCAACATAGCCAAGCCCCACTACACCCACTGTGTTTACGTTTTCCTCCTTGTCTTCCTTCGGCGATTTATCAGAACGCTGCATCATGTTTCGTTCTTGTCTGTCATCCGTTGCTTTTGCATGATGTTTTTCTCGTTGATATTCCATGAGGGATGTTCCTTTCAAAGAAATTATTAATCTATATATGCAACGCAACAGCAAGATGCCAAGCTTTAGTAGAAAAAGAGGCACCACCACAAAATATTCTAGGTTATCGCCTGAAACGTTATGTGCCCTCAGAATTAACGTTGACATATTTTTATAATCTGGGGAAAAGCCGTGTTATTGAAAGAAGGTATAGAGTACATTAACCAAAGGAGAGAAAATAGAAAATGTAGAAAAGTGGAGGGGACATCATGATTCCGATTACTGATCCGAAAGGACAGTTCACCCTTATACAAGAAAAAATTATGAGCCAAATCAATGATGTGTTATTGAGCGGTAATTACATTTTAGGACATCATGTCACAGAGTTTGAAAATCAAATTGCCAAGCGCTTGGGAGTTTCGGATGCAATTGCGGTTGCCAACGGAACCGACGCTTTAGTGTTAGTCCTTCGTGCCTATAATATTGGCAAAGGGGATGAGGTGATTACAACTCCTTTTTCCTTTTTTGCCACAGCCGAGGCCATTACCAGGGTGGGAGCCACCCCCGTTTTTGCCGATATTGATGAGACATTTAATTTGGATCCAGAAAAAGTGAGGGGGAAAATTACATCAGCAACGAAAGCGATTCTTCCTGTTCATCTTTTCGGTCTGCCTGCTGACATGGATCAAATCAACACAATCGCTTCTGAACATCAATTAATTGTCATTGAAGATGCCTGTCAGGCATTTGGTGCCAAATATAAAGGGAAAGAAGCAGGAAGTTTAGGCGATGCAGCATGCTTCTCTTTTTTTCCGACAAAAAACTTATCCACAATGGGGGACGGGGGATTAATTACAACTTCCGACAAAAATATAGCCGAACGAATAAGAACCTTAAGGTCGCATGGAAGCAGTAAAAAATATTTTCATCAGGAAATTGGATATAACAGCCGTCTTGATGAATTACATGCCGCCATTCTTTTGGTTTGCCTCAAATACATTGACAGCTGGAACGAAAAGAGAAGGCTCCTCGCTCAAAGGTATTACAAAGACCTGGATGCAGTGCCGTTTTTGAAATTACCTCCGATCATCAATCATTCCACTCATGTCTATCACTTATTTAGTATTCAATCTGACCATAGAAGGGATCTCATCCATCATTTAAAACAATTAGGAATTCAAACAGGGATCTATTATCCGTGCTGTATTCACTTGCAGGAAGTATATAAAAATCTAGGATATCAAAAAGGGGATTTCCCTGTTGCAGAAAAAATGTCCCAATCGTTATTTTCTATTCCACTGTTTCCAACAATGACATCCGGGGAGCAGTCTCAAGTGATTTCCGCTTTGAGAGGTTTTGAGGTGACCGGTTCATGATTCGTGCTGGTTTGATCGGCTGTGGATACATTTCACATAAACATGTAAGAACATTGTCCCGGATGACCGAAATTTCTTTAATAGCTGTCTGTGATATCCAGCCAGGGAAAATGAAGGAAACCGCTGCTCTTTACCAAAGCGAGAAAAGCAGTGAAAATGAAATAACTTTGTACAAAAATTACGTGGATCTGCTGAAAGATTCCCGGATTGACCTTGTGATTAATTGTACGTCCTCCGGGTTTCATTATCCTATGACGAAAGAAGCTTTAAGGTATGGAAAACATGTTATTGTTGAAAAACCACTGACTTTGTCATTAAGGGAAGCAGATGACCTGATTCATACAGCAGATCTTCGCAAGAAACATATCTTCGTATGCCATCAGTTGAGATTTCGTCCCTTAATGCAAAGAATCAAGGAATTATTGGATCAAGGTGTTCTCGGAGAGACCTATATGGGAACCGTTTCTTTAAGACTGCATCGTTCTTTGGATTATTACACGTCATCCAACTGGAAAGGAACTTGGGAACACGATGGCGGAATGCTGGTGAATCAAGGGGTCCATCTGATAGATTTATTAATTTGGTATTTGGGAGACGTCCAATCCGTATATGGAGAGATGGTTTCAAGGGCGCACGAAAAGGAAACCGAAGATGCAGCATGTGGAATCTTATCTTTTCAAAATAAGGCAATGGGGCTGATTGAAGCCAATACGATTACAAAACCGAAGAATCAGGGCTATCAATTATCCATATTTGGTGAAAAAGGAACCATCCATATTGGCGGACCAGGTTTTAATGAAGTGCTTCATTGCTATATAGAAGGCCTGCCTACCGTTGAGGAAGAGTTGAGGAGACTGAGTATTCAATTAGATGAACATGAGCGGATGTACCAAAGCTTTTTGAAAACAATTACTCAGCAAAAAGAAAACGATATGTCTGCCAAAGAAGGAAGAAGAGCGTTAGAAACAATTTTTGCTCTCTATAAATCCAGTAAAAAGAAGGGACCCGTATCGTTGCCTATGGGTGATTTTTCAACTAAGGATATGTTAGAAACATAAAGGGTTAATAGAAAAGCAGGAGGACTTAACATGATTGATGAAAGCATAAAGCTGGGGTTACATGTAAAGATTGGTGAATATGTTATCATTGAGAAAAACGTTGTGATAGGTGACAATGTCGTCATCGGCCACCATGCTGTCATTAAAGAGGGCACCATCATTGGGAATCATGTAATTATAAGTGATCACTCTGTATTGGGACAGTTCCCGGTATCAAACAAAAAAATGGCAAGAAAGCCGCCCAGCCAATTATCTCCACTAGTCATTGGCAATTCTGCAAGGATCGGCAGTCAATGTGTTATTTTTCGAGGAACCACTATTCATGATGGTGTCTTGGTTGGTGATGCAGCGGCTATCCGGGAGAATGTGACTGTTGGAAAGAACAGTATTATTGGAAGAAATGTCATGGTGGAAAATAACACCTTCATCGGTGAACATGTTACAGTACAGACGAGTTCTTATGTAACTGCTTTTATGATAATAGAGGACGATGTTTTCATAGGCCCTTGTCTTTCTTCCTCTAATGATAAATATATGAGCGCGGGAAATGGAGAACTGATAGGACCCATTTTGAAAAGAGGTTCAAAAATTGGCAATAACGTATCGTTATTGCCTGGTGTGACCATTGGAGAAAACGCAGTCGTTGGAGCCGGGGCCGTTGTAACTAAAAATGTAAAACCCAACGAAGTGGTTATTGGAAATCCTGCCAGGCCGATGCGTCAGTGACCGTCAGATTTTTTGTATTCGAAAAGAACTTTGTGAACTAAACGAAGCTTTTGCAGACAAATGATACTGCATCGGCTTCGTTTAGCATAGCAAAGTTAGGTATCCAATGTATTTCTAATCTTTATTCCTCTTCAGGGACAGCTAAATGCAGAGGCGGAGGAATCAGCCAGCCTTTTTCTTTGTTTAATCTTAAGGCTTTTAAGCCTAATTGTGCTTTTTTAGTATGCATCCGCTCAAACATCATGCCGATGTCCTCACGTATCGACATCCCCATAGCCTGGCTGCAAGCCACTAAACCGGCTGCGATATCAAGGGAAATTTTCGCTCCAATTTCTTGGTCATAAAACTTAGCACCTGCAGGGATATCTTCCAAATCTGCTTTGGGGCGTTCCGCCGGGGCAGGAGGCAGGTAGACGCCGTGCTCTTTTAAGTAACCTTCCAATTCACGGCTGTCAGACTTGGACATTTCAATGGCTTCTTTCAATAATTCCTGCAGGTCTCTATCACCTGCATGATTCAAAAGCGTTTGATATTCGGCTACCATTGCCTTACAGCCGGAATAAGCGATCCAAATGGAATAAACTTCTCCATAGTGCATGGGCTCATTTTTTGGATTGCCGCTCAAAATTCCCACATGAGTTCCTCACCTTTCACTATTTGTAATTACGGACGTAGTTTATGGAATAAAGCAATGGATTATACAAGAAAGGAAATGTTTGCTGGGAAGATCTTTGTTTCCGAATGAAAACATATTTATGAGACCGAATAACGGGTGCGTAGTACCGATGGTCGCCAAGGGAGATTCAAGAAACCCAAATCATCATGTTGAGGGGTGAATAGGTCGCCAAGGCAGGTTCAAGTAGCCCGAATCATCACGCTGAGGTATGAAATGGTTACCGAGGCAGGTTCAAAAAGCCAAACCATTACCCAGTTATGAATTTGGTCGCCAAGGAATAATCGAGAAACTCCAACGGAGCCCGAGTTGAATTGGTCATCAAGCGGATGTAAGAAACCCAAACTACAAATAAATGATTAAGCCTCTACTTGAAGTTTGCACAGGGGACAAGCCTTCTTTCTATTGTGTCAAGGGGTAAATGTAAGATCCGAATCAGGATCACACCGGTGAATCAATTATCTTATGCAGATAAAGTACCAGCTTGAGGACAGAAAGAACTCTCAGCCATCACCCTTATTAATTTTTTGTTTTTTTATCAAGGTAAGAGCGTTCTCCCCTTAAAACCAACGGCACGCACCTTTCAGTCAACTATTCAAATTTTACTGAGAGTTGTGATAGAACAAAGGTTTCACGGGTCTCTTTGGGGGAGAACATTTAACTTTTGTCAGGATTCAATTACAGAAGAAGGGGGTAGACTATTGTACATAGAGAAACCGGCAACAAGGTTCCTTTAAAAAGAAAACCTTGCTCAATTGTCTGATTGTACGTCCTTATCGCTTAAAAAGGTTTAAAGTGAGTCCGACAAGCATCATGAATGACATAAATTCCTTTTAATACACAGGCTGAATTTAAAAGGAGAGATGCCTAATGGGAAAACCACATATTTTATCTGCCTGGGCTTCTTTATGGAAATTACATCAACAAACAAAAGAATTGTTAATGTTTGCGGTCCCGGGGAAAAACACATCTGTTAAACAGAAAAGAAACTCAGAAGATGGAGGAACCGGCAATTCGCAAGGGAACGGAAATCGCAGGGATTCGTATAGCAAAGTTCAAAAAATAGGATTGATCTTAGGGCCATTATTGTTTTTACTTACACAAATATTTTTTGCTCCGGAAGGGTTAAGCCCGGAAGGTAAGTCAGTATTAGCGGTCACTCTCTGGGTGGCCACTTGGTGGGTGACCGAGGCAATTCCTATACCAGCCGCATCACTTTTGCCGATCATTTTACTGCCGATGACGGGAGCTGTGTCTGGATCAGAAGTAACTACTTCATATGGGGATCCGATTATCTTTTTGTTTTTAGGCGGCTTTTTTATTGCCATTGCTATGGAAAAATGGAACCTGCATAAACGAATTGCCATCACAATCATTTCTTTGATTGGAACCAATGTTCAAAGAATTGTGTTGGGATTTATGGCAGCTACGGGTTTCTTATCTATGTGGGTGTCTAATACGGCAGCAGTGATGATGATGATTCCTATTGGAACTGCGATTGTTTATCAGGCGGCTGCAGCCATGAAAAAAACAAATCCCAGTGACAGCCGCAATTTTGAAAAAGGGGTTATTTTGGCGATCGGCTATGCAGGTACGATCGGAGGGCTTGGTACACTTATTGGAACACCGCCTAATATCATTTTAGCAGCCACCGTAAATAAGCTTTTTGGTATTCAAATTTCGTTTGCAGGGTGGATGGTTTTTGCCATACCAGTAGTGGTTATTATGATTATAGGGACTTGGCTTTATATCACGAAAATTGCATTTCCTGTGAAACTCAAAGAGCTGCCGGGCGGGAAAGAGCTGATTGAAAAAGAAAAGGCATCATTGGGTAAAATCAGTTATGAAGAAAAAATGGTCTTGGCTGTATTCTTATTTGCGGCATTTATGTGGATCACGAGAACTTTCATTTGGGAGAATGCAGTAGGGATCACCACCCTTTCCGATACATTGATTGCTATTCTTGCTGCAGTACTCCTATTTTTAATTCCGGCAAAAGGGAAAGGGCGTATTGTTGAATGGGATAGTGCAAAAGACATACCGTGGGGAGTTTTATTGTTGTTTGGCGGAGGACTATCGATAGCCGGAGGTTTTATAGACACGGGTCTTGCTGAATGGATGGGAACTCAGCTCACAGTACTTGAAGGTGTACATTTCCTATTGATTATTTTTTCGGCAACAGCACTGGTATTGGGATTGACAGAATTCACTTCCAATACGGCAACCGCTACAATGATTTTGCCCGTTCTTGGTTCGTTAGCTTTGGCAATCAACGTTCACCCATACGCCCTGATGGTTCCGGCAGCCATGGCAGCGAACTGCGCCTTTATGATGCCTGTAGGGACACCACCAAATGCTATTATGTTTGCCACGGGAAAATTAAAGCTTATAGATATGATCAGAGCAGGGTTCTGGGTAAATGTGTTTGTTTTAATTTTAATTGTTGCAGTGGTTTTTTTATTACTGCCAGTGTTATGGGGAATCGATTTGACCGTTTATCCAGATGCATTGAAATAAAAACACATATAAAAAAGGGGCTGTCTAAATAGCCCCTAAAATAAATCAGGAGGAGAAAACCGAATCGTTTTTCTCCTCCTGATTTTGCATTTGTGGGCTTTTTTCCTAAAAGCAGCTGGCGGATGCCCGCCACT